>JAIPGC010000091.1 GCA_021736335.1 Acholeplasmataceae bacterium
ATTTAGAACAGGAACATTTCATATGCTTGTATTTGAATGCAAAGAGTGAACTCATAAAGAAGGAAACAATCTTCATTGGTACCATCAATCAGACATTAATCCATCCAAGAGAAATATATAAATCAGCAATCAAACTATCTGCAGCAGCAATCATCTTTGTTCATAATCATCCTTCTGGAGACTCAACGCCCTCCAAGGCTGATATTCAAGCAACCAAGGCTTTGATGGAAACAAGCAGTATCATGGGTATAGATTTAATTGATCATATCATCATTGGGCAGTATGAATTTTATAGTTTAAAAGAACAAAAGAAAACTAGAATATAATCATTTCATGCTATAATTTGAGTAAGGAAGTGATTTATGATGAAGAAAAAAGACTCTACTAAAATATTTTGGTATCTGATTGCTATAGGATTCATACTATTATTTGTATTAATGTTATTAAGCAGTGTCTTAGATGTAGGTGATCGTCTAGCTACGATTAGTCCTTATTTAGCTTATGCTTTTTATGGAATAGCTGCTATTTTGGTATGGTTACTCATATTAAGACCAGTCAATATCATCATGTTTTCACCTTCATTTTCAGTTGAAACAACCCTAGATGAAGCAACAAGAAAAAACTATCTAGTCTATAAGAGAGTTGCTAAAAGATTATTAGCTCTAGATACCTTCCCTCCAGAAGAAGAGAAAAAACTGCTTGCTGCTATGGGAAGTTCAATCTTACTCAGAGAAGCACTTAATAGCACATTCAATACTTACATAAAAAAAGAGATGAATCAGGTTATTAGAAGAAACGCAAAAACTGTCATGATCTCTACTGCAATATCTCAAAATGGAAGACTTGATTTCTTTACAGTCGTTGTTGTCAACATCAAAATGATTAAAGAACTTGTTGTGATGTGTGGCTTTAGACCATCGTTTAAGAACTTGGCTAAACTCACAACAAATGTATTTACAACAGCACTCATCGCTGAAGGTTTAGAAAATATGGATATAACTGATATTCTACCAACATCAACCGTTAATGCAATCGGGGATATTCCATTCATCAAACCAGTGGTTTCATCGGTGGCTCAAGGGATGGGTAATGCACTACTAACACTTAGAATTGGAATTGTCACACGCAAATTCTTATTTAGTGATGCAAAAGAAATAACAAAAGAAGAAATTAGAAGAACTGCTTTATTAGAAGCAGCAGGTATGATGCCCCAAGTTATGGCAGATGCATTCATGATGCTACCAAAAAGAATCGCAATGCTCTTCAAAAAACCTGAATCAAAAACACAAACAAGTGATTTAAACAAACAAGGTGCTTAATTGCACCTTTTCTTTTTAAAGAAATTAGCATAAAAATGTCGTTTTGTGGTTGCTTAAATTAGAATAATTAAGTAAAATAGAAGTGTTGGGGAAATAAGCCCTATTCAAAAAAAAAAAGAGGAGAAAATTTATGAAGAAAGTTTTACTCGCATTTGTATTACTTGTTACAGTCGCTGTTTTATTCGGTTGTACACAAGAAACTTTTGAAATTGCAATGATTACCGACTCTGGTGATATCGATGACCGTTCATTTAACCAAGGTACTTGGGAAGGCATTAACGAATATGCTGAAGCAAATGACATTACTGTTAAATATTACAAGCCTACAGAAGTTAGCTTTGATGCTTATGTAGCTGCAATTGATTTAGCAGTTGAAAATGGTGCTAAAGTTGTTGTAACACCTGGTTTCTTATTTGAAAACAGTGTTCACAAATCACAAACTAACCATCCAGATGTTAAGTTCATCTTAATCGATGGCGCTCCACACAATGTTATTGACTGGGGTACAATGGCTACTTATGATGGTTCAGCTGTAGATTTCACAATCGCTGAAAATACAAGATCAATCTTCTTCCAAGAAGAACAATCTGGTTTCTTAGCTGGTTATGCTGCTGTTAAAGATGGTTTCGAAGACCTAGGATTCATGGGTGGTATGGCTGTTCCTGCAGTAGTACGTTTCGGTATTGGCTTCGTTGCTGGTGCTTACAAAGCTGCTGATGAAATGGGATTAACTACATTTGCATTTGCTCCATCGCACTATGTATACTTAAATTCATTTGCTCCAAGTGATGAAACAAAGACAATGGCTGGTGCTTGGTTCTCAGCTGGCGTAGAAGCAATCTTTGCTGCTGCTGGTGGTGCTGGTAACTCAGTTATGGCTGCTGCTCAAGATACAACTGGTAAATGGGCTATTGGTGTTGACGTTGACCAATCTAACCTATCTGCACGTGTTCTTACATCTGCTATGAAGGGTTTAGGAACTGCTGTTCAAGGCGCTTTAGCTGATTTCTATGCTGATGAATTCGAAGGTGGCGTTTCTGTTACTTTAGGTGCTGCTGAAGATGCAATTGGTTTACCAACTGCTGCTGGTTCATGGAGACTAGTTAACTTCACAACTGCAAATTATACTACAATTTTCAACACATTAGCTGCTGGAACTATCGTTGTTCCTACTGATGCTGCTGGATTACAAACATTTGTTACTGGATTAGGTTACACTTGGAATGCTGCTTTAACTGAAGCTGTAAGTCCTACTGCTTAATATTTACAAATAATAATGATTGAGCATAAGGGGAAAGTTCGCTTTCCCCTTATTTCTAATCAAAAGGGGTGAATGGCTTGAAATACAAAGTAGAAATGAAGCATATTACAAAAGTCTTTGGTACACTCATTGCTAATGATGATGTTTCCATAGCAATCAAACCTGGTGAAATTTATGCTTTATTAGGCGAAAATGGTGCTGGAAAAAGTACACTCATGTCTATTCTTTTTGGTTTATATCGACCAGAAAGTGGTGAAATATTCATTGATGGAGAGCATGTTGAGATTCATAATCCAAACGATGCGAATCGTATAGGGATTGGTATGGTTCATCAACATTTTAAATTAGTAGATACATTTACTGTATTAGAAAATATTATTTTAGGTGTCGAAGATGTCAAGCATGGCATTTTACAATATGATGAAGCTGTTAAAAAAATTACGAATTTGATTCAAACATATCAACTCAATGTTGACTTAAATGCCTACATTAAAGATATTACTGTAGGGCAACAACAACGTGTTGAAATTTTAAAAATGTTGTATCGTGATAGCGATATACTTATTTTCGATGAACCAACTGCAGTACTTACACCTCAAGAAATCCATGAATTGATCAATATCATCAAAGGATTTGCTAAAGAGGGTAAAACCATTATTCTTATTACTCATAAGTTAAATGAAATCAAGGCTGTTGCAGACACTTGTACAGTACTTAGACGTGGTAAAGCCATTGGTACAGTTAAAGTTTCTGATGTATCAGTTGAAAAGATGGCTGAAATGATGGTCGGTAGAGAAGTATTGTTTACGGTTGAAAAAGAAGATCTCACCCCAGGTGAAAATATTTTTAAAGTTGAAAATTTAAGTATTGAAGGTAGAGGTAAGAAAGTCGTAAAAGATGTGAGTTTTGAAGTTCGTCAAAATGAAATTGTTGGTATTGCAGGTATTGATGGCAATGGTCAAACAGAACTCATACATGCTTTAGCAGGATTGATTCCACTTCATCATGGTACGGTTGTTCTTAATGGTAAAGACATTACAAAAGCTAGCATTAGACATAAATATGAAACTGGCATGTCACATATACCTGAAGACCGTCAAAAGCATGGTGTCATCATGGACTTTGATTTGCAAAGCAACTTGATTTTGCAAAATTTCTATCAATCTCAATACCAAAAAAATAAATTTCTTAGATTTGATGCTATTTTAGAAAATGCAAATACACTGATTGAACAATTTGATATCAGAAGTGAAGGTGGCGCAAAAACAATCCTTCGTTCAATGAGTGGTGGAAATCAACAAAAAGCTATTTTAGGTAGAGAAATGGCGCGTGAACATGATTTACTGATTGCAGTTCAACCTACACGTGGACTAGATGTTGGTGCTATTGAATATATTCATAGTCAATTACTTGCTGAAAGAAGAAGAGGAAAAGCGATTCTACTTGTTTCCTTAGAAATTGAAGAAGTTATGAATCTATCAGATCGCATTCTTGTGATGTATGAAGGCGAAATAGTCGGAGAACTCAATCCTAAAGAAATTACAGTTAACGAATTAGGTCTATATATGTCAGGAGCAAAGCGAGGTGCAAGTCATGCCTAAGATGAAAATCATTATGAAAAAATTCTTCCATGCGCTTAAACCTAGTTTAATTGCTATCGGCTTTGGATTGTTAATTGGTTTAATTATCATGTTATTCTTTAATCCTGGTGATGCTTTTCAAGCATTGTTCACCCTTCTGATTGGTGGATTTAATGGTGGACTAAAAGGGATAGGTAACATGTTGTATCAAGCAGCACCTATTATATTAACGGGTCTTGCTGTAGCTTTTGCATTTAAAACAGGATTATTTAACATTGGTGCATCTGGTCAAATGATGATGGGTGCCTATGTTGCAATTTTTATTGGTGTTAAATGGCAGCTTCCTGGTGGCATACATTGGATTGTTGCTATGTTGATTGGTACTCTAGCAGGTGGTGTTTGGGGACTTATTCCTGGGTTACTTAAAGCTGTGAGTAATGTTAATGAAGTTATATCATCAATTATGATGAACTACATTGCTGGTCACTGGCTCATTTATTTAATTAAAGCGAATATCTTTAATGGTAGTTATTCAAGATCAACAAACATATTACCAACTGCACAATTACCTATGCTCACTTCCATTTTTCCGGATTCAAGTGCTAATATCGGTATATTGATTGCGATTGGTGTAGCAATACTTGCTCATATCATCGTCCATAAGACAACGCTTGGTTTCCAACTTAGAGCATCTGGATTTTCAATGGATGGTAGTAAATATGCTGGTATGAATACGAAAGCGAATATCATTACAGCAATGTCAATTTCTGGATTATTTGCTGGTCTTGCAGGTGCTTTAGCATATTTGGTTGTCGGCAAAACAATCGGTACTGCATTTGAAATATTCCCTCAAGGTTTCGATGGTATATCAGTTGCTCTTCTTGGCTTAGGTGAGCCACTTGGTGCATTGTTTGCTGGTTTATTCTTAAGTAATCTTCGCATGGGTGGATTCTATATGCAATCCTATGGTTTCGTTCCTCAAATTATAGATATGATCATTGCAGTCATTATTTATATCACTGCAATCTCAATTGCTTTGCAAGCTGCTTTGAAGATCTATGGAGATCGCATGAGAGCTTGGTTTAAGAAGCGTAAGTTGAAGGAGGAAGTGTAATATGGATATACTCTATCAACTTGTACAAAATACATATGTCTCAATGACAGTATTATTAATTGTTGCTTTAGGTGGACTGCTTGCTGAAAGAAGTGGTGTTACCAATATTGCACTTGAAGGTATTATGATTTTAGGTGCATTCATTGGTGTTTGGGCAATTAGAGGTTTAGAGGTTTATCCTTACTCTGCACTCACTAAAGTCGTTATCTTTGTTGTGTCATTAGCTTTCTCAGTGGTGATAGCTTGGGGATTATCGCTATTCATCAAACGACTATTCAAAAAAGATCATTTCACAATTTTTAATAAGGAAATTTCCAAGAAAAAAATCATCTTTATGATTTGTGCAGCATTTGCTTTAGTTCTTACAATCTTATTCTTTATTTGGTTAGTGAATACTGAGATTCGTGTTCAATTTATTCTTGTGATGGGCATGATGATTGGTGGTCTTGTTGGTGGATTATATGCAATGATTCATGCGCATGCATCCATTTATATGAAAGCAAACCAAATCATCAGTGCGACTGCACTAAACTTGTTTGCTCCAGCATTTGCAATCTTTACTGCACGTTTTATCCAAGGTGGACAACAAATTCCATTTAATTCCTCATTCTTAATTCAAGAGGTTCCAGTCTTATCACAAATTCCAATTTTAGGGCAATTACTCTTTACTAGAGTTTACTTAAGTTTCTTTATTGGATTAGCTTTG
>JAIPGC010000092.1 GCA_021736335.1 Acholeplasmataceae bacterium
TTTACACCACGTGCAAAATATTTTTGCAAGTATGGATAAATGACGATGATCGGGATAATAGACATGACAATCATTGCATACATGTACGAGTAAGGTGAATAAGGCGTGTTGGTAATTGAAGCATTTTCATCGAGTAAATATTCACTCAAGTACTTTCTAAGAAAAACCTGAAGCGGATGTTCAACAGTCCAGTTAACAAGAATCAAATTCCAGAAATATCCATTCCATCTGGATAATGCGTAGAATAAAGTAACTGTTGCTACTGCACTTTTTGACATAGGCAGATAAACCCTTGTCAATATTTGAAACTCATTAGCACCATCGACTACTGCTGCTTCCTCAATTTCTTTTGATACACCACTAAAATAATTTCTAAGTAGAATCAGATTAAATGCCTGAATCCCAAAACCATAAATGATACCCCATCTGAATTCAACTCCAAACATTCTATAGTTGAGAAATACTGGAATCATCCCTGCAGAAAACCACATCGTAAAGACAATAAAGAAATTGATTTTGCTTCTAAAAACCAATCTTTGTTTGGAAAGTGCATAGGCTGCCATAACAGATAAAACCATTGAAAATGCAGTCCCAAAGAAAGTGTAAAATAACGTGTTGGTATAGGCGATCCAAAATCCCTTATCCGATATAACACCAATTAACGCATCCATCTGGAAATCAACTGGCCAGAATATGACCCTTCCTGATACAAATGCTAATTTCCCAGATACAGCTGCTGATATCGTATAAATAAATGGATAGAGAGCAGCTATGGCAAATAATGTGATGAAGGAATATGAAATTATTTTAAATATCAGTTCTGTTCTGTCTAGTCTTTGCATAGTAGGCTCCTTAGAATAACGATGTGTCTGAGACACGTCTAGAAATAAAGTTAGCCCCTATGACAAGGAACATCGCAATAATAGATTCAAACAATCCAGCAGCAGCTGCTGTGTTAAGAGACACAGACTGACCACCTAATAGTCCACCTATTCGAGTAACAAATGTCGAAAGCACATCAGCAGTTGCATATGTTTGTACATTATAAAGTAAGATGATCTTTTCATATCCAACCGATAATATCTCACCAATTCTCAAAATCAACATAATCGTCAGTGTCGGTGCCATACCTGGCAAGGTCACATATCTAATTTGAGCAAGTTTATTCGCACCATCGATACGTGCAGCTTCATAATTTGTTGGACTGATTGCCATAATAGCAGCAAAATAGACGATTGATCCATAGCCAGCACCTTCCCAAATACCTGAAATGATATAGATAGACCTAAAATATTCAGGTTGACTTAGCATGCGTGTACCTTCAGTAATTAACCCTAAACTTGTAAATAAGCTCGTTAATATGCCTGGTGCTTGATGAGGTTCATGACCTTCAAACAGCATCAGTGTAATAATTGATGTAATGACGACTGTAGAAATGAACTTCGGTAGATAGGATAAAATTTGTGTGATACTTCTATAAACATCACTTTTAATTTCACTAAAGAATAAAGCTAGGATGATGGGAACAGGGAACCCAAAAATTAACCCATACATACTAATAGCAAACGTATTTCTAAATGCTTGCCAGAATTCTCTTGAATAATCACCAGCAATAAGTGATCTAAACGCATAAAATCCAACATATGGAGATTCAGCAACACCCAAAGTCAAGTCAGCTTGATTTTTAAATGCAGTCAAAATACCATAGATAGGCATATATCTAAAGATAAAGAAGAATAATAGTACAGGTAATATCATCGCGTAAAGTGGCCAATCTTTTTTAATGAGGTGCCAATAATGATGCCACTTGTTCTTTTCGACCTGTTCTAGATATTGTTCATTTTTTATTTCTTCAATTGTCATTGATTCTACATCACGATTGAATTTGCGCCTCATGCTCTATAAGCCCTGATTTTTTCTTTCTTCAATTTGTCTACGCAAATATGTTTTCATGTCAACCATGAAATCTTGTTGTCTTGAAGCAATTAACATAATGACCCAGCCTAAAGCAAAATTAATGCTATGTCTGGTAATCATCGTAATCCATTGAACTTGACCATTGATAATCCATTGCGATACGACTTGTAATCCAAATAACAATAAATAACCTGATAAATAATAAAGCGTTAAAATGAGAACTTCATCTTTGATACGACTTGGTTTAACAATCTTGAACCAAAACATTACTAATCCTATGGACATGACACTTAATGTGTAACCTATCAATGGAATTAATTCGAAATTCTTATACAATATTGTATATACTAAAATAGCAACAACATTAACAATTAATCCACGATAATTCCATCTGATGTATGCAATCATCATGATTGGAGTTGATAATGTCACATAAAAGAACACTAAGGCACCTTGACTTGCAAAATAGCCAATCACATCGACAATGAGTGCAATCAAAGAAAGAACAATTAAATCGATGGTTCTGAATTTTTGGATTGTCAAACTGTCAACTCCTCTATATAATATAATTAGATTGTAAGGAGGAAAACCCATGAAGACTTTGTATTTGAATACCGATGATCAGATTCAGGAAATCCTGAATCAATACCCTGATCATGAGCGACTTGAGATTCATCTTGCTCCTGGCAGATATTATCAGAAGCTAACAATCAATCACAATCATCTAAAGCTCATAGGTTCTAATTTTGAGACTACTGTCATTGAATATGATGATTACAGCTATAAAATGCATAATGACGGTTTACTATATAATACATTTAGAACTTCAACCCTATCCATCTTGTCTGATGATGTTGAACTTCAAGACCTAACCATACAAAATACTTCAGGATCAGGCTCTACTATCGGTCAAGCGGTTGCACTTTCTATTTATGGTAACCATACACGTATTGTTTCATGCCGATTACTAGGTCACCAGGATACTTTATTTATTGGTCCCTTACCTATCGATTTAGTAGAAAGGTATGACCAATTTTTACCAGATTCACAAAGACGTATAGAAGAAACATTATCCATATTCTCTAAGTGTATCATTGAAGGCGATGTCGACTTTATATTTGGGAGTGGTACTGCGCTATTTGATCGGTGTCAGATTATTGCTCTTAATAAAGGATACATTTGTGCCCCATCAACCTATGTTTCGTTTTCATATGGATTAATTTTTAATGAGTGTGACATCATCTCAAGATCCAAAGAAAATGATGTTTATCTTGCAAGACCTTGGCGAACATTTGGATCTACAGTCTTTTATAATTGCCGGTTCATAGGATTGTTTCATCAAGACAGATATGACAATTGGGATAAAAAGTATTTCCGTTTCTTTGAATATCCTTATGTTCAATCTTCTTTAGCAAACCCACTTGATGAATTAATGATCAAACATATCAATTCCTTATTATTGTCAATTAAACAACTTTAAAAATTAAAATATCTTTTTGCATTGTAATATGAAATATCTTCTACGATTTTGCCTAATATCGCTTCATCATTGGGATATAATCCCAATTCTACTTCTGAAGCTATGATATGACAGAGTAATCTTCTAAAATATTCATGTCTAGGATATGAAAGGAAGCTTCTAGAATCTGTGAGCATTCCGATGAATTGTGATATCAATCCATTATTTGCGAGTGCTTTAATCTGTTTTGTCATACCATCAATGGTATCTAGGAACCACCAACTTGAGCCAAACTGAATCTTTCCAGGAATGCCACCACCTTGAAATGCTGCCATTAAAGTGATTGCAACTTCAAAATCTCTAGGATTTAGCGTATAAATGATTGTTTTTGGTAATTCTCCAGTAGAATCTAGAGCATCAAGGAGTAGTGAAAGAGGTTTTGCAATCGGACCATCATTAATCGCATCAAATCCTGTATCAGGTCCTAATTCTTTGAGCATTCTTTTTGATAAGTCTCTGTGCGCACCAATATGGTATTGTTGAACCCAACCACGTTTATGATATTCTTTTCCTAAAAATACGAGTAAGTGACCTTTATACTTTTTAATTTCTTCTGTTGAAAGAGTTTGATGATAATAGGCTTTCTCATAGATGATAGCAACTTCATCTTCTGTTGCATCTTGATACATAATGACATCTAAGGCATGATCGGCCAATCTAGATCCTTTATCATGGAAAAAGGAAATGCGCTCCGTGAGTGCTTTTTTAAAAGCTTTGAGATCAGATAGTTTATAACCAACGATTTGACTTAACTGGTTGATCCAGTTAGTAAACCATGATAACTCAATATTGATCGCTTTATCAGGACGAAAAGCAGGTAGAACAACTGTTTTAAATGTTGGATCATTTGCTATTTTTTCATGCCATTCCAAAGAATCCGTAGGATCATCTGTTGTACATATGGTTTCGACATGACTCATTTCAATTAACTTTCTAGCAGTTAAAGTTTTTAACTGTAAATTGACATCCTGATAAATCTTTGGTGCAGTTTTTGCATCTAGCAATTCATTAATACCAAAGAATCTTGACAACTCAAAATGTGTCCAATGATATAAAGGATTACCAATTAACTGAGGAACAAGTTCTCCCCATTTTAAAAACTTAGCTTCATCAGATTGATTGCCTGTAATGTAATCTTCAGTTACACCATTCGCACGTAAAAGGCGCCACTTGTAGTGATCACCAGATAGCCAAACATCATAAAGATTATTAAATTTCTTATTTTCATATATTTCTTTAGGGCTTAAGTGACAATGGTAATCTATGATAGGTAGATTCTTTGCATAGGTATGATATAGATTTTTAGCTATTTCGTTCTGCAAAAGAAAATCATCATGGATAAATGGTTTCATATATAGCTCCTAAATAGTTTTTGTTTATCGATTGAATCAAAATATGTATTGATTATAGTTTTTATTACATTTAGTTTAAGTCAATATTATGGGTGTCTATATATACGGACACCGTTTATTCTAAATATATTTTACCACACATATGAAACCGTTGTCAATACTTTTTTGACATACGCTTTCATTATTAAAGCAATAGCTACATAAAACGATAATTCTTAATAAATATATATCAATTCTTACTTGAAAAAACAAAAAACACTCATTTTTTTGATCATGAGTGCTTAAGTTATTCTATATTTTGTAATAAGTTAGATAAGATTTGATTTGATCTACCATCTCATCAAACATCTGATTTACTTGTTCCTGTGAAAGATCCTTACAGAGTGGATCATTTTTAATTGCTTGTTTTGCATATGCTAAACTCTTTGTTCTATAACTTTTTAGGAGTAATTCATGGCCTTTCATATGAGTTTTTACCATATCTTCAACTTCTACAGGCAGTTTATCAGCAATAATGGGTTCTACAGAGTCAAATTTAAATAACGCATTGGTTTCAACCACCTGACCTAAAGGTAAACCTACTGCTTGTCCTATATTGACATGATTGATATTAGTGATTAATGTTTCCATTCCTAATAAAGCCTTAATTTGTCTTATGCCTTCTTCTCCACTAGATTTAACTGTTAATTCCTTTTTTCCAGATATGAGTTGTTTTGTTAATAATTGGTACTCTTTTAATCTATCAATTCTCCACTGACTAGGTGTTAGATGAAATTTGAATTGAGCAACTTGTTTTGGATTCTTTAAATAGAAAGATGAGGGCATGAATTCAGCTAAATGTCTATCACCTGCAGCTGCCATACAATGATATCTTTTGAATAAATCATATTTGACTTTGCTTTCACTTCCAAAAGGGTAATGCTTCATGAAATCTTCTTTATCACTTTTTCCGTCAATATTACCATATTGATTGACATGTTTTTCATATAATGGCATGAGATCTTCACCAAAACAGCTTGCTTTTGTTATCCATGTAAAGTGATTGAT
>JAIPGC010000093.1 GCA_021736335.1 Acholeplasmataceae bacterium
AATATTTGCATAATCCAAATTGATAATCACCTTTTGAAAGTATTCAGTAGTATAGCTTAAAGGTTGTTCTTTTGTAACTAGATAATCATATTTTTGAGTACGTTCAATGTTAAATATCTTTTTCCCGTTCATTATAGAATCTCCTTTACTTCAAATTCAGGAATGACCCCTAATACCTGAATTCCAAATGCAGCTTCCAATTGTTCTTTTGTCTTAAAAGTATTATTGATAAGTTCCTTAACGAAGGCAAAACCAACACCAACGATTCCACCTAGTATTACACCTATCACTGCATAAAGTACTTTATTTGGAGAATCATATGTACCCATATTTGCATAGCTTGTTCTAATGATATTATCAGCAAGAATTGCGACATTATCATCTGCAAAGTCAATGGCTGAATTAATAACCGCATCCACTATGTCTTGTGATAAAGCAGGATCTTCAGATAAACTGCTTACTGTAATGAAATAACTAGTAGTGCTTGATGTCACAGTAAGGCTGTTTTGTAGTTGACCAACTGTCATATCAAGGTTCAAATCAGCAATCGCATCTTCTAATACAACTGGCATGGTGATCAAATCACGAGCTGTAGATAAGAGTCTTTGTGCATTGACTAAGTCATACGTTTCTGTTGTAGGATCCACTTGGACTTGCACCATCACATATGCTGTTGATTTGTATTGTGGATCTGCTACAAAGAATGCATAACTTGTAGCAAGTATTCCAATAAGAAAGGTAAAAATTATAATAATCAGTAAATTGCTTCTTAATATTTTGTAAATATCATACAAACTAATCTCATTAGTTGACTCGAGTTGTTCGTTCATAAAAACCTTGTATACTCAATGATGTAATAATGCATTGAGTAATTCCTTTCTTTGTATTGTTATAATATTTCTAGGCACTGTGGATTTGTTACATATTGATGTAGTTTAACTACCATCGGAGGCTCCTACCACAGTTCCTATTTTTTAACCATCAATAAGTTAGTTAGCGCTTGACGCTTTATCACAAGGTTATGGGAAATAGGATCTCGTGTCAAACATCAGTGCCAAAATCAATGGAGGTGATACAAATGTACTTAGTTGGAATTGATATATCTAAGTACAAGCACAACTGTTTCGTAGCTACCGAATCAGGTGTGTCACTCAAAGAATTCGTCTTTGAGAACAATCTGGAGGGTTTTAAACTGTTTCATCATGTGCTGTCTGAATTAAATCAAGATCAAGAAATAAGAATAGGTCTTGAGTCAACAGGACACTATGGAACAAATTTAAAACAGTTTATCGTGGCATCTGGATATACCTATCTCGAATTCAATCCTTACTTAACGCATCAGTTTTCCAAGGCTATGTCGTTACGTAAGACAAAAACGGATAAGGTGGACGCCAAAACTATTTCGAATATGCTAGGTTCTGTTGACTACAAGACCTTACATATTCAATTTTATCACATCAATGAATTAAAGCAACTCGTTAGAGATCGTGATGATATACTCACCAATCGCTCAAAAACATTGGTAAAGCTCACAAATTTGCTAGATATCGTATATCCAGAGTTTAAACCATTTTTTAACAATCAATTAGGTTCAACAGCATTTCTCATACTTAAAAAGTATCAATCGGTGCAAAGAATCTCAAAACTTACGATGAAAGATTATGAAATTTTGAAATCCAAATCTAAGGGTAAGTTAACTTATCCCAAATTTAGTAGACTCAAGTCGCTGGCTCAAGATACCATTGGAGTCCATTCAAAAATTTACAATAAACGTATCCAAACACTCCTTAACGACTATGCGTATTTTGATCAATCCTTAGATGAAATCGACCAAGATATCACAACGCTTTTCAGTGAAACCCAATCTCATCTCATGACAATTCCAGGATTAGGAATCATCAGAGCAGCAACCATCTATGCAGAAATTGGTGACATCCATCTGTTTTCTAATCCACAAAAACTGATCGCATATGCCGGTTTTGATGTTTCAATTAACCAATCAGGTATGAGTGAACATCATGGTAAGATTGTCAAACGTGGATCTCCATTACTTAGAAAAGCTGTATGGACCTACGCATTATCATCTTTAAGATTCATTCCAACTTTTCATGATTACTATCATAAGAAGAAATCAGAAGGTAAACACCATAAAGTCGCCTTAACACATGTATGCCGTAAACTGATTAGAATGATTTACCATATCGAATATAACCAAATCAATTTTAATGATAAAGAAATAAATAATTAGATCCAGGGTGTAGCTACTTGAGGTCTAATTCATACATTAGGACTTCCTTTGGAGGTCTTTTAGTATTGATCAAGATTTTATGCTTGACTTCTAATAGTTAGTCTCCGTGATTTATTCATAAATTAATTATATCATATCTGATATTGTTTTTATATTTGATACATTTACAAATTTTTATTTAGTTAAAAACAAGTGACAAACTTCTTCAATATCTTTATTCACTTGTTCTAAAGAATCTAGCCAAAAATCCTTTTTTGTCACATCAATATACATGGATTTTGCAACATCTTCAACGGTTGCTTTTGTTGTAAGTGAAAGTAGATCATCATAACTCTTTTGGAAGGTATCTGGTGCTTTTAGATATTGAGCATATAAACCTTTACCAAAGAGTAATCCGAATGCATATGGAAAGTTATAAAAATTTAGTCCTGCACTGTAGTAATGGCTCTTGTTAAGCCACATATAAGGATGAAGCACTTGATGATCCAATCCATTTTGATAGGCTTCCTTTTGAGCATCTAGCATCATATCTTTCCTCTGATGCTTAGATACTGGTCCATCGGATTTTTCAAATAAATGCGTTTCAAAAATGAAACGTGAAAGGATATCAATAACCACTTGAGTATCACCTTGAAGTGAATTTTCTAAAACCGATAATCTTTCTTTTGGATCAGTAATCATTGAGAGTAAATGATTATTAACAATGGTTTCACAGAATATGGATGCAGTTTCTGCAAGTGGCATTGGATAACTCCAAAATAATGGGTCATTATTAGAGATTATCTCACCATGGTATCCATGACCTAATTCATGAGCTAAAGTGAGAATATCAGATAGAGATCCAGTGAAATTGCTCATGATGCGAGACTGCTTGAGTTGAGGTTGGTTTGAGCAAAATGCTCCCCCTCTTTTACCCTTTTTAGGAAATGGATCAATCCAGTTCTTATCAAATGCTTTAGTAGCAAAATCACCAAGTTTTTTTGAGTAGGAATAAAATCCTTCTTTAACAATGGACTGAGCTTCCTTATAAGTATATGTCTTTTCTAATTTTCCAACTGGTGCAAAAAGATCATAAAAAGGAAGTCCATTTTCATGTCCCAAGTACTTTGCTTTTGCTTGAAGATACTTCTCAAATTGAGGGCGATAATCCATCATCGCATCAATCATCGCATCCAAAGTCTCTTTCTTCATCTTGGATGAAAAAAGTGTATGTGATAATGCTGAACTATATCCTCTTAAATCATTCATAACGACTACTTCTCGTTTGATATTAGAGAGTGCTAGAGCAACTTGATCATCAATGGCTTCATATGTCTTTATTTCAGCATCATATGCCTCTTTTCTAACTTCTTTGTCATTATCATATGCAAGATTTCTAACTTCACTCAAAGTGATTTCTTTACCTCTAAATGAGATGGGAAGATTTGCTGTCGTCAGACCTTGAAGCCTTGACCATGAACCTGAAGAAAGTTCTCTTAATTTAGAATACATGATTTCTTCTTTTTCAGAAAGTAGATGTTTAGCATCTTCTTGTTCTCTATCAAGAAGGAATTTGTATTTTTTAATAATCTCAGATTTAGTTGCTAGATTATCTAAATCAACTGTTTGCAGGTATCTTGAAAATAAAACATCTTCAGCAGTGGATTTTCTAAAAATCTGTTGTAGCTTAGACATATAAACTGGAGCTTCTTGATTAGTGACATCAGTCGCCATAACTAAACCAGGATAACTTGATAGTGTTCTAGCTAAACCTGACATTTTTTCTTGAAAAGAAAGATATCCTTGAATATAGTCAATATCAGTTTTTGGTTGACTTCTAATAAATGCAACATATAAATCAATTAAATGTTCAAGTTCAATCAAATCTTTTTGATATTTTGAATCAAAACCAGAATATAAATCAGATAAATCCCAAGTGTTCATCATACATCACCATTCCTTATATTTTTTTTTGTTTTCGTTTCCGTTATGATATTTGCTATTGAAAGTGGCCCTTCATTGAAATGAGGTAACTGGTTATTGAGTAATAAATTAGACGTTTCAATAAAACGTTGTGACGCAATTTTGTGGTTCCACATAGTACATATGGTTTGGTATGCATTAAATCCTATAGGAAATATAAGTTCTTGGTGATCCATGAAATACATCACCTTTTTTATCAAGTCTTTTTCATTATTATAGATTACACCATTTTTGAAGGTTGTTATCAAATATGGTGCACTACCTATTCTATAATATGCAAAGCTGAGGCAAGCTGAATTCATCGCTTCATTAAGAACTGCACCCCAACCTTCTTCTCTATTACTCGTGAATAAGAATATATGAGCATTAAGCATATATGATCGGACTTTGTCTGCAGGAATAGAACCTAATAAATCGATATATTTTTTAAGTTGACGTGATTCAATATAAGTTTTTAGTTCATCAGCCATAGGACCTGAACCTATTAAATTTAAATGACAATCGTAACCCCGTTGAACCAAATGCTCAATGACATGAATTGCTTGGATTGGTCTTTTCCAATCAATCAATCTTCCAACCCACAAGAATTGCATCTTTTTATTGCTTTTTTGTGTCTTAAGGTAATCCTTTTCATACTCGAAAAATTCAGGAAAATATCCCCACTTCAAGAATTTTTTGGGATAAGATAAATAAAACGAATAATCTAATGGTGTATATGCGCTACTAGATAACATCCAAACATTCTTCTTTCTTAATTTAGTGTCTAGTTGTAATCTTTTTAGTAACGCAAGAGGATGAAACAAATACATTATACCTTTCTTCATCAATCTTTCTGAATATCTAAACGTTAGCTTATTTGCTTGAATTCTTTTTGCAATAAATATCTCCTTTGAACTACCGATAATCACTACATCACTATCTAGTCCAAGTTCAAGAGCATATTGGTAATTTGTTTCTGATAGGTGAGATTCAATTAAATATGGATACATAGAAAAATCAACTGAATACCCCAAAGAAACACGCTCACTAGGAACATTTTCACATGAGACAAATTTAAAATCATCACCAAGCATTTTGTAAAACTCATTACATATCGGTATCTGATGATGATTTAAGAAGTTTGAAAAGAAAGTAAGCTTCATTTATTATTCTCCATTTTATATGTCATGATTTAAATTATCTACAGTAATACCCTTTTGTCTTACGATCAAATATTGATAGGTTGCTCCATTTATTAAACAGAAAAGAAAATAGATGTAAGGGACACCTTCCAAAATTGGTTCTACACTGAAATTCAAGATAAAACCAATAAAAATGCTTGTTACTAGGACTTTAATACCAGCATCTATTTTTTTACTTGCTATCATACGGCCTAATGTAGAAAATGTCAATAATGTATAAGCGACTAACGGGAAAAATCCATACGTTCCGACAGCATATAAAACATCTAACCATAAATTATGAGCATAACCTAATGAAGCTATATCCATTTGATATCCACCTAGAGGATATAAAAACAATTGAGGTCCAATTAATCCATAGACTTTAAATCTACCATCCGATAAAATCCCAGTATCTATAGTTCGGATAATACGTCCATACCATAACGTATCTATAATGCTATC
>JAIPGC010000005.1 GCA_021736335.1 Acholeplasmataceae bacterium
CTTGAAGAACGTTATAAAATGAATTATGACCATCCTAGCTCACTTGATAATGAGCTTCTTTATGACCATCTGACAAAATTACTTAAAGGCGAACCAATCAATAAACCTGTTTATGATTTTGACATTTATACTAGAAACGAAAAAACAGAAATCGTAATCCCTAAACCCATTATCATCATTGAAGGTATTTTGATATTAGAAAATGAAAAAATTAGGAATTTAGCAGATATTAGCTTATTTGTTGAATTAGATGATGATACAAGATTTATTAGAAGAATGCTTCGAGATATGAAAGAAAGAGGCAGATCATTGGAGAGTATTATCTCTCAATATGAAAAAACGGTTAAACCGATGTTTCATAAATATATCAAACCAACAAAGAGATTTGCAGATGTTATTATTCCAAATGATAGAAAACATGACATTGCTGTGGATTTGATAGTTACTAAAATTAAGCAGATATTAGGTGAAAGAGTATGATCTTAGTTGTAGCAGCCATGGAAGAAGAAGCTAAACTTTTTTTAGAACAAGATTTTCCACAAGTGAAGATTCTTTTAACAGGTGTTGGTAAAGTAAATGCAGCGATGTCTTTAGCTGAGTTTATTGTCCAAAACCCAGTGAATGCTATTTATAATCTTGGATTTGCAGGAGCAACAAGACCATTTGAAGTCAGTGATTTGGTTTTAATTAGCGATGCAGCTTATCATGACTTTGATTTATCTCTATTTGGTTATCATAAAGGTCAGGTTCCTGGATATCCCATTAAATTTTTATCAGATATTTCACTTATGAACAAAGTAAAAAGTGTTATTCCAAACATTAAAAGTGGGCACCTTTATACAGGAGATTATTTCATGACACATGAAAGAGAAGATGCTTGTGTTATTGATATGGAAGGTGCAGCACTTTATCAAGTTGCATACAAAAATCACATACCGATTGTGAGTGTAAAAGTTATTTCAGATGTGATGGGTATGGACAATCACTATGATTCTTATAAGAAGTTTGAATCCAGTCATGGAGCCCATATGTTATATGAATTATTTATTAAGTTATTCAAGGAGGTTTCATCATGAGAGGTTTGTTAATCTTAAGTCATCATATGGAAGATGGAGAAGCACTGTCAACAAGAGCATTGCTGATTAGAGCTGGTCTTGAGGTTGTCACAATAACCTTTGAAAACACATTGGATATTGTAACAGCATTTGGATTAAAAGTAAAAGCAGATCATTTTGCTAAGGATGTCAATTATGATGAATTTGATTTTCTAATCATTCCAGGTGGAGGGTACGTTGCAAGAGTAGTTGATAAGGATACCCATATCAAAGAACTTGCGAAATACTTTAATTCAAAAGATAAGATGATTGCTGCAATCTGTGCAGGACCACGGTTTTTAGGACAAGCAGGATTGCTTAATGGTAAATCATTTACCGCTTACCGGGGTAGTGAAATTGATATGCCTAAAGGCATCTATTTACCCAGTTACAAAGCCATTAGAGATCATAATATCGTGACAGCTAGAGGTGCAGGAGCAGTATATGAATTTGCATATGAAATTGTAAAATACCTATTAGGGGAAGAAAAAGCACAAGCATTGTTAAATAGCATCTTATTTTAACAAATAGCAGTTTTTATGGGCAGCAATGAAATCAAAAAGAAGTTTTAAATCATTATTTTGGCCAACATTCATAGAACTTATATTTTTTATGCTCATGGGTACTGTTGATACGCTCATGCTAAGCAATTATAGCGACTATGCTGTAGGATCGGTTGGGAATGCGAACACACTCATTATGATGTTTGCTGTTTTACTCCTTATCGTATCTAATGGTGTAGCCGTTTTAGTATCTCAATATTTAGGAGCTAAAAAAGAAGAAGTAGCTCATAAGATGATTGGTACAGGACTCATCATCAATTTTGTTGTTGGGTTCCTTTTAGCAAGTATTTTAGTTCTTTCGGCAGACTTTTTATTGAAGATTGTTCATACTGAACTTGTATTATTTGAGAACTCAAAAACCTATCTTTCAGTCATTGCGATATCACTGTTTTTTGTAGCTATGAGCAATGTGATTACTGCATCACTTAGAGCCTATGGTTTTGCTAAATATATAACGCTGATTGTTATCGTAGCAAACATATTAAATATTATTGGTAATTATGTGTTAATCTATGGTTATTTAGGGTTTCCAAGTCTTGGGGTTTATGGTGCTGCATTATCAACTCTAGGTGTTAGAATCTTAATGATGATCACCTATTTCATCTTATTGTTTTCTGTACTTAAAGTTAAGTTGAAGGAGATAAGACTTAATAAAGAAAGTGCTCAATTGATATTAAAAATTGGATTACCTAGTGCTGCTGAAAGCTGGACATATACAATCATGCAAGCAGTCATTTTAGGTATGGTCAATAGTCTTGGAGCTGATTTTACAACTGCTAGAACATATATCAACACCATTTTGACATACATCTATATTTTTAGCGTAGCAACTGCTTCAGCCAATGCTGTGATGACAGGTTACTATATAGGTGAAAGAAATTATGTCAAAGCTTATCAACAAACATTTAAAAATATGATTAGGAACTTCTTCATCATTATCTTTATGACACTTGTTGTTAATCTATCATCAAAATATATTTTAGGTATTTTTACAACCAATACAATCATTATTGAAACAGCAAGAAAGATCTTGTGGATTGCGATATTTTTAGAAACAGGAAGAAGTATCAATTTGATATTAATCCAAGCATTAAGATCTGCAGGAGATACCACATTTCCGCTTATTATGGCCCTTTTTAGCATGCTTGGTGTCGCAATTCCAGTTGCGTATTTACTTGGCATAACACTAAGTTTAGGTCTATTTGGGATCTATATTGCTTATGCTTGTGATGAACTCATTCGTGCGGGTTTTATGTTTTTTAGATGGCAATCAAGGAAATGGGAAGCCAAGAGTTACTACCTAGAAAAAACTGCATAAAAGTATCTTAAAATAAGGATCAGTGCTATATTCTAAAAAGATTGAAAAACCTGATTTTTTGTCTTGACAATTTATAATAAATTGGTATAATTATATATGCGCTTGCACTATGGCCCGTTGGAGAAACGGTTAACTCACATGCCTTTCACGCATGCATTCATGGGTTCGAATCCCATACGGGTCACCATATATTTTTTCAAATAAAGCGGACACGCTTTAAGATATGAGTTTTAGCGTAAACTCAAGAGATGTACCCATAGCTCAACTGGATAGAGCATTTGACTACGGATCAAAAGGTTGGGGGTTCAAATCCTCTTGGGTACGCCATGTTCGGGAAGTAGCTTAGCTTGGTAGAGCGCCTGGTTTGGGACCAGGAGGTCGCAGGTTCAAATCCTGTCTTCCCGACCACTTTTTCGCGGGTGTAGTTAAATGGTAGAACCACAGCCTTCCAAGCTGTTGACGTGAGTTCGATTCTCATCACCCGCTCCAAAAACACATCAACTGCTGGTTATTTATCAGTGGTTTTTTTTATTAATTTGCATGTTATGTTGTATAATAATAGATAGTGTTTTACATCATGTATTAGGAGAAAAAACGATGTCAAGCTTTAAAGAACTAAGAATAGTAGATAACTTCTACCAAACAAGTAGTTATTTTCCAATGCCAACCATCTTAGTTGGTACCATTGATGATCAAGGAAAAACAAGTCTGGGAGCTTATAGTTTATGCTTTCCCTACTATGTTGCTGGCAAATCATATTACGCGATGATTTTAGAATGCAGAAATAGTTCAAACACAGCACAAAACATTTTAAAAAGAGGAAAAGCATCCCTAAATTTCTTACCAAATAACAAAAAATATTTCAAAGAAACTGTAAGACTTGGTTACCCAGGTGATTCTTCAGAGGAGAAGATGGCAAAAACCAATCTCCATCTTGAGGATGGGCTTGTAACTTTAGATGATCAATCTATACGCCCTCAAATCGTTAGTGAATCCTATCAGGTCTTCGAATGTAGTTGGGTAAGTGAACTAGAAAATGCTAGTGAATGTAAAGCCGGTGAGTTAGATGGATATGAACCTCCATATAAAGACTTCAATGGTATTACAAGTAAATTTGGTGCGCATTTTATTTTGAGAATTGATAAGATAGTGATGAAAGAAAAATATCATCAAGCTATTATAGATGGAGTTAAGGCGACTTCATTCCCAAAAATACCTGTTGATTACGGTTATAGGGATAATACAAATTTTTGGTACACAGGATCAAAGAAATTCATGAAAGAACCTATTCCTAGTGCTAAAGCGATGGATATCAATACAGTTAGATTTGCAGCTGATAGAACTGATCCGAATATAAGATTTACAGATGAAGCATGTCAAAGGTTAGTCAAGGTTCCAAGAATTTTTCTTAAGGTTGCTTTAGAAAGCTGTGCAAAATGGGCAAGAGAAAATCAAGTGACAGTGATTGATGCTAAAGAGATGGATATCATCAACGATAAAAGAAATAAAGAAAAGAAAAATTAAAAAAGTACTATTTTTAAATAGTACATAAAGGAAAAGACTCAATGTCAAAAAGCAAATTCATTTTCAATATCTTCATCTACTCACTTGGTATTTTTATTACAGGATTAGGTGTTAATTTAATCATTCGAAGTTCATTTGGTGCTGGTCCATGGGATGCTGTTGCAGAAAATCTAAGTCAATTAACAAAAGTAGAATTAGCTGTTGCTGGTGGTTTTGTTAATCTTTTGATTTTAGCATTTGTCGTCTTATATAACAAAAAAATCAAATTCCTTATTGGACTGATTCCTATCATTGGTATATTTTTTGCTATTCATTTTTGGGATATCATCATATTTGATACATATTATCCTGACTTGATTAGTCTTAAGTTATTATTCATCTTAAGTGGGGGAGTCTCAATTTCAATGGGTTTAGCAGCAATCATCGTTTCAACTTTTCCAGCCATGGTATTTGATGAACTGACAATTGCACTAATGAAAATACTAAAAATCTCAAGTTTTTTTAAAACTAGAATAATGATTGAGTTATTTGCAGTTGTTTTAGCATCGATTTTGGGCTATCTTGCTGGCATCGGGTTTGGTGTTGTTGGATTAGGAACTTTAATCATATCCTTTACAATCGGACCACTTATTTCATTTCAAATGAAATGGATGTCCTTATTACTTGGGCAAAGAAGA
Organism: Acholeplasmataceae bacterium; assembly: GCA_021736335.1. Classification (GTDB taxonomy): domain Bacteria; phylum Bacillota_I; class Bacilli_A; order Acholeplasmatales; family Acholeplasmataceae; genus Peloplasma. The sequence continues at coordinate 5,177 of JAIPGC010000005.1, forward strand.
GTTTAATGATACTTTAAGTTTTTTATTAATAAAATATGATTATGTTGCGGCTGTGGCGAAATTGGTAGACGCGCTATCTTCAGAGGGTAGTACTTAAATGTGTGTGGGTTCGAATCCCATCAGCCGCACCATATAAAAATGAAATGACTCCGAAAAGTTGGAGAGAAGGTATAATAATGATACCTGATTTTAAACAAAGGAATCTTTTTATTATGAGATTAACATTTGAAGAGATATATACACGATCTCTTTGTAACATCTGTGGTCTAGAAGATCAATATGTGAGTGATGAAGACTAAATTCTATAATTAGAAAAGTTACTAAAATGAATTTAAATCCAAGTTTAAATATGATATACTATCTTTATCTGATTTGGCTTAAATAGTTTACTACTTGGGGTTAAGTGGGAGTATAAAAAAACAAAGTATTTGTTGATTGAATCATTATCGATTTGAGGCTAATTGTATAAATAATTACGTACAAGTGATGCTTTAAAATAGGTAGTGTTATGCAAATACTCTAAAATTAAATGTTTACTATCAAAATTGGATAAAAGACATAAAACAAGAGAAAACAAATGATAGATATAATTGGAGATGTAAAAATGACAAATACAGTTGCTTTAAGAACTATGACATCTGATGAATATCAATTATGGATAGAAATATCAATGAAACAACAAGCAATAGATCGCCAAACAGTCACTCAACAATCGTTCGAGGAGGAATTGGCACAGCTACATCAAATAGTGCCTATACTTCTTCCAGCACAAGAAAAAACCCCTGATCATTATTTTTATGTGATTGACACATCTGAAACTTCAAGTGTAGGCATGATATGGATTGGGAAAGTGCCTGATCTTCCTGAGAACGCGATTTTTCTCTATGATATTCATTTACATTCTGAATTTAGATCGAAGGGCATTGGTCGCCAGGCATTGATACTTATTCACAAAGAAGCAAAAAGGATGGGATTTGCCTCGATTTTTCTTGCTGTACTAAAGAATAATTATGCAAGATATCTATATGATTCAATTGGGTATGTAGTTTTACAAGAAGAATCACAACACTTGATGATGGTATGTAATCTCTAAACAGGTAATTAAGAATCACTTGTTATTAATAAATCATCTACTATTCCGAACAACTTGATATTTATAGTAAAAAGCCTTAATGTCAAAATGGATTTTTATAGATCAATTGGAGGTCTTATTATGATTAATCAAATTCAAATTGGTAAAAATAATTTGGAAGCAATGATACACATTCCAGAGATGAATTCTGATAATGGAATTGTATGTATTATTGTTGGGGGTTCTGATCGTATTGATGCTGATGGAAATATAGGTAAAATTAAACTTAATACATACAAATATCTAGCTGAATTTCTTACAGGATTAGGGATTTATACAATTCGTTACAATAAAAGAGGAATTGGAAAAAGTCAGGGAGATTTCTTAGAAGCAGGTGTTACTGAATTACTAGAAGATATAGATGCTGTATACCAATATTTAGTTAACAACTCGGAAATTAGTTTCAATAAAATTATACTTATTGGACATAGCGAAGGTAGTATTTTATCTACGATATATGCTGATCTTAATAGAAAAATAGATGGTTTAGTTCTTTTATCTGGAGCGTATTTAGATTTGCAAACTGCACAAATTAGACAATATATTTTTGCACAAAACGAACTCAATAATATAAAAGGTTTTCTTGGAAAAGTTGTTAGATTTATCTATAAAAGCGATAGCATAGTAGAAAAACAAAAAGAGATATATTCAAAGGTGATAAATTCAACTCAAAACACAATTAGAATAAATGGAAAAATAATCCAAGCTAAATGGTTAAGAGAGCATTTGTCATATGATATAAATAGAATTAAACGCATTTTATCAACTTTGGATATTCCAGTTTTTGCTTCGTTTGGCACTAAAGATATTCAATCTCGCACAGAAGATATGAAAAAACTTAAAGAATTGGAGATGAGTAATTATACTATAATTAAAATTGACAATATGGATCATATGTTGCGGGATTTTAAATTTAGTCCAACAATCATTAACCAGCGCAAACAATATAAGTATGATTCCACATTACCATTAAGTACAAACCTACTGAAAGAATTACAAGAATTCCTAAGTTTATATAATTCTTGAAAAACATGCAATACAAAAACCGTTCCACTAGGTTATTTTTAAGTAGTACTAAAATTTCGAGATAGGGGTGCTAAAAAAATTAGGGAAGTGCTAATTTGTGTCAAAATTGTTAGTGATACACATATAAAAAAATGAAGTAGCTTCCAAAAGTTGGAGATATGGCACAAGTACCATACCTTTTGACAAAGGGAGTTTTTATTTATTATAAAATATAATATACTACAACTAAATAAATGATTCCAATTGACATAATCGTTAAAATAGGCACACCAAATTTGAACTTATTTTTTTGTGTTTTGTGTCTAAAAAAACGCATTCCAAGGATTGATCCAACGCCACCTCCAATAAGTGAGAATAACAACAGCGTTGTTTCTTTTATACGCCATTTTCCTTTTTCTGCTTTTTTCTTATCTAGTCCATATAAAAAGAAACTTATGATGTTAATTATAATTAAATAAGCAATCAAATAGTTCACTATGATCCTCCAGTTTTTATGTCTTTGCTAACATGATGTCATTATAACATAATCATATTTTTGAGCAACAATTATAGAAAATGGTTCAATAAATCACGTAATTTTAATTGTTCATACATTTAATTCTTACATTTACCTTAACTCATTTGCTCTTTGTATAATATATGATAGAATGAAATTGAATCATAATTAACAATTGAGGCATTCAGATGATATATTTTATTGATGGTATTGGGATATTTAGTAAGTTACTCCAAAATATAGTGTTGCTATTTGCACTTATTTTTATTTATGCAGCAACTAACCTTAGTCCAGGTCCAACCAAGATTAAACAAAAAATACTTTTAGGATTTGTAATAGGTGGATTTGCTATCTTGCTCATGATGAACCCTTGGGAAATAGAAGCAGGTCTGATATTTGATACAAGATCGGCTTTATTTGCAGTCTCAGGTTTATTTTTTGGACCACTATCTACTTTAATTGGTGTACTTGTTGCTGTTGTATATCGAATTTTTTTAGGTGGAGGCGGCGTGTATGCTGGTGTAGCCACCATTATATCCACTGCTACCTTAGGTCTTCTTTGGTTTAGAATTCGAAGAGTTCTACCTAAAATGTATATTGCAATTGAATATTATGTATTAGGATTAATTGCTCATATTGTCACTTTATTATGCTTTTTACTAATACCTTGGCCATTGGCATTTGAAGTCATAAGAAGTACCATACTATTATATTTAATACTCTTTCCAATAGTTACCATGCTATTAGCACTTTCACTGAACAATCAAAAACAAAGATTAATTTCAACCGAACTTATCAATAAACAAAAATTATTGTTACAGTCAAGTTTAGATTCAACAAAAACCATGGAAATATTTGTTATTGATGCTAATTATCAATATCTAGCCTTCAACCAGTTTCATGCAAGCAACATGAAACTTTACAATCATATAGAAATTCAAAAAGGGATGAACTATATTGATTGTATCAATAGTGATAAAATGAAAAAACGCATCAAATCATCCATAGATACTGCACTATCAGGAGAAACAATAAAAAAAGTTATTGAAGTTGAAGTCAATAAAGGACAATATCTCGAAGAGATTTATACACCTATAATAGATGAAAAGGGACTCATAACTGGGGCAACAATATTTTCTGAGGATGTCACTGAGAATTATTTACATGAACTTTCAATACTCCATTTAAGTTATAGAGATCATTTGACAAATCTTTATAATAGACGCTATTATACTGAAGAACTAGCTAGATTAGATCATGATAAATATTTGCCTTTATCGATTGTTATTGCCGATATCAATGGATTGAAAATTATGAATGATGCATTTGGTCATCAGATGGGCGACCAATTATTAATCAAAGTTGCTAATATATTTGTTGAAACATTCAAAAAGGAAAGCAGAGTTACAAGAATTGGTGGGGATGAATTCATCATCTTAATGCCAAATACCACGACAGAAAATGCGCATTCACAAATTGAAATGCTCAGAAATCGTCTAGAAGAAGAAAAAATAATGGATATGGCCATTTCTGTATCCTTTGGAATAGCTACAAAAAATGAAGATGAACCCATTGAAGAGATTATCAAGGCTGCTGAAGATGATATGTATACACATAAGTTATTTGAAATCAATTCACATCGTAATGAAACAATTAAAACGATTATCAATACACTTCATGAAAAGAATCCACGAGAAGAACTTCATTCAGAAAGAGTATCTAGCATATGCAATCTCATAGGAAAAGCTTTAAATATGTCAATAGATGATTTAAAATTATTAACTCTTATTAGTCAACTCCACGATATTGGTAAAATTGGAATCGATGATTCCATCTTAAACAAGCCAGGCAAACTGACAGATAAAGAATGGGAAAGCATAAAGAAACATCCTGAAATCGGGTATAGAATTTTATCAACAGCACCTGAATATTCAGAAATTGCTCAAGATATTTTATCTCATCATGAAAGATATGATGGGAAAGGATATCCAAGAGGTCTAAAAGCTGATGATATTCCTTTAAGAGCAAGAATCATATCCATTGCCGATGCTTATGATGCGATGATATCTGAACGCCCATACCGTAAAGCATTGACACATAATCAAGCTATTGAAGAAATAAAAATAAATGCTGGATCACAATTTGATCCAGCAATAGCTAAAATATTTATTGAATTATTCAATGAATCAGAAGGCTTGTAGCCTTCTTTTTTTATTTTTCTTTTGATTCATCTAAATGATTTTCTTGAGGATTAACCTGAGTTTTTGAATATTTATTTATTAGTTCGATAACCTTTGCTTCTTTAAAAAATATATACCACATACAAGTATTAAATATTATCATAAATAACATTCCTGTCCCAAGATCGCCTCCTTGAGGATTTGCCCCCACAAAAAAGAAAATCAAACCCCAAGTGATAATCAATGTACTCAATATTGTTACTATTTTAAATATTACTGAAGCTAATTTCGTTTTCTTTAATAAGACTAGTAGGATGTAAACAAATAACATAATAACAATGAGTGGTGTATAGAAATTCCCTCCAATTATTTTTGAAGACATAGAAATTGAATTTGCTGTACCAATGACATATGGCATTAATAATCCGATGAAGAAAAGTAATATTGAACCTGCTTTTATACTGAAAACAGTTAAACTTGTTCTATCGTATGCTAATAATCTTTTGAATTCTACTACTATTTTATTCTTAATCTCTACTCCTTTTATTGATTGTATTTATTTTTATAGTAACATATTCATTTTTATATGTGTAGAGATTATTTTAATTTTTCATCATTTTTAATGTAAAAATATGTTGAAATCGTATTCATATAGTAATGTGTATACAAATCATGTATAATAAGTATTGTAATAAGTCGGAGGCATATATGAAAAGAAAAACTAAAATAGTATGTACTGTAGGACCCTCTATCGATACACCTGAAATGATTGAAAAAATGATTGATGCTGGTATGAATGTTGCCAGATTAAATTATTCACATGCAGATCATGTAGAGCATGGCAGAAGAATTGATATGATTCGCGAAGTAGCAAAGAAGAAGAATCGTTATATTGGAATTATGGCAGATACTAAGGGACCAGAGATAAGAACTGGCCAATTTGAAAATGGTATCGCAACGTACAAAAAAGGTGATAAAGTTGAAGTTCTCAAAGAGCCAGTTTTAGGCACTAGAGAAAGATTTCATATAGATTGCAAAGAATTATTTGATGATATCCAAGTTGGAGATTATCTTCTTATCGATGATGGGAAGATGAAACTTACTGTACTAGAAGCGACAAATGATAAACTTTTATGTGAAATCAATAATTCTGGAAGCATTAGAACCAAAAAAGGTGTTAATGTTCCTAACGTCAAATTATCCATGCCTTTCGTATCAGCAAAAGACCACGATGATATTGTATTTTCAGCTGAAAAAAGTGTTGATATGATTGCACTTTCCTTTGTTAGAAGAAAAGAAGATGTACTAGAAATTAGAGAAATTCTCAAAAAAGCTGGAAAACCTAAAATTGAACTGATTGCTAAAATTGAAAATCAAGAAGGTGTTGATAATCTTGAATCGATTTTGGAAGTTAGTGATGGTGTCATGGTTGCTCGAGGAGATTTAGGTGTTGAAGTTTCAACTGAACTTGTTCCTCTATATCAAAAGAGAATTATTAAGATGGCTAATGCCATAGGTAAACCAGTCATCACAGCAACACATATGTTAGAATCAATGGTTTACTCACCAAGACCTACAAGAGCTGAAGCATCCGATGTAGCAAATGCTATTCTAGATGGTTCTGATGCGATTATGCTATCTGGAGAATCAGCTGCAGGTGAATACCCTGTCGAAGCTGTATTAACGATGGATACCATTGCAAAAGCAATAGAAGATAGTATTCCTTATGGTGAACGTTTGCAACGTGCCATTCAAACCAGTCAACAAACAGTCAATGATGCAATTGGAATTGCAGTTAGCCAAACAGCATTAGCTTTACCAAAAGCAGAAGTCATTATTGCATTTACCGAAACAGGTGGTACTGCAAAGCGTATATGCAAATTTAGACCATCTGTTCCTATTATTGCTGTTACTGATAGCATTGATACATGCCAGAAATTATCTTATTATTGGGGAGTCTTTGCAGCATTGAAAAGTATCGTAACTGATTTTTCTGTTTCAGATAAAACTGCAATTGAAGTAGCCAAAGAATTTGGATTCCAATCAGGAACAACTTTGATTATAACTTCAGGTTGGGCACAAAAACATGGATCTACTAATACTTTAAGAATTATTGATATACCCTAATGCATAGTCTCACTTTGTGAGACTATTTTTAATGGAGGAAGACAATGAAACGCAGTCAAATTCTTTTGTTTAATTCGATTTTGTTATCTATTTATTTGGTTGGTTCAATCCCATTCTACTTGACAGAAGGTTCAAGTCTTGAAAGATTTCCTATTGCCTCAGCAATCTATGTTTACATCATCGTTTTTCATGAGATATTTGTTCTTTTGGCAACATTTTTTCAATGGATAGGCTATTTTTCTAAATCAAGAGGATGGATTCGCTTTGCCAATTGGACACTGCTCGCTGGTGGTTTTTTAGGTATTTTGTTAATCATTCCAATCTTTGTGACGATACCTATCATTTTCATTAATATGATTAGCAAGAGCTCGAAAAAAAAGAAGGAAACTGATTCTTAGTTTCAATCATTACGTCTCAATTTGGAGATATTATTTTATGACATATCAACTCTTTCGAGGTGATATGTTTTTCAATGTTCATGCTATAATATTTAAGTTGAGGTGAATCATGAATATTAAGAGTTTAATTGGGGATCGTGCATTTTATAAGCAACTCATTGCAGTTGCTGCTCCTTTGGTTTTACAACAGCTAATCACGACATCTGTACAATTAGTTGACAATATTATGGTTGGAACTTTGGGGAAGTCAGCAATTGGTTCAGTATCCATAGTTAATCAGCTATATTTTATTGTCATTCTTATCACATTTGGTGCCATGGGTGGTGCTGGTGTTTTTTCTGCTCAATATTTTGGTTCTAAAGATTATGAAAAACTCAAACAAACATTTAGATTTAAGTTACTTGTTGGTTTAATGGTGGCTATTTTATCATTTGTTTTGTTTTCTTTTTTTGGTGAATCGCTTCTAAGACTATTTACTGATAATCCAACAACTATTGCAGGTGGGCTGAGTTATTTAAATATAGCAAAATGGAGTGCATTTCCATGGATATTATCAGTTGCGATATCCAATACTTTTCGTGAAACAGGCATAACAAAGCCATTATTAAAGATTTCTATTGCTGCTATTTTGACCAATACAGCACTTAATTTTGTTTTGATATTTGGATTGTTTGGATTTCCTGCACTTGGAGTTGTCGGTGCTGCAATCGCAACTTTAATTTCAAGATTTGTTGAACTGGGTTTGACTTTGATCTTATTGAAAAAAAGAGGGAAACTATTTAATACAAAACTATTGCAGTTATTTCATATCGAGAAAAAAATTCTCGCTGCAATCATTGTTATGGCGATACCTCTAACTCTTAATGAAGCATTATGGTCTACAGGGCAAACTGTTTTTTTCCATGCATATTCAACTAGAGGTGATGATGCTTTGGCTGCTATGAGTATAACTGGTACAATAAGTCAACTTGTATTTGTCACTTTTGGGGGTATTGCTACAGCTGTTGCTGTACTTGTAGGCAATACTTTAGGTAGAAACCAACTTGCAGAAGCCAAAGATAATGCAAAGAAGTTAATTGCATTTTCAGTATTTATTGCTGCGCTTGCAGGAATCATTTTATTTGCATTAAGTTTTTTCATGCCTGGATTATATAATGTATCTGATGAAGCGATTCATATAGCAGAATTCAATTTGCGAGTGAATGCACTATTTATTCCTGTTTTCTCATTTAATGTTGCTCTTTATTTCACTCTAAGATCAGGTGGTGACACAAAATCAACATTTTTAATGGATGCAGGTTTTATGTGGTTTGTTCCAGTTCCAATTTCTCTTATTTTGGCATATTTAACATCTTTGCCGGTCATTTACATGTTTTTAATTGTACAAATGCTTGATATACCAAAAATGTTATTTGGCCTATCAAGATATCGAAAAGGACACTGGATAAAGAATCTTGCACTTGATACTGATCTACATGCAGATTAAGTTTAATTTACTACCCATATGAAATAATTCATGTATAATGAGGTTAAATAGGACGTAAGCGAGGTGAACTTATGGATTATAAGAGCAATCAAAAACCGAATATCGATAAGAGACGTGATATCAATAATGATTTCAATGCTTCGCTTGTTACAGCTAAAATTATCATTTTTTACTTATTTATAGGATTTACTTGGATACTTACCTCTGATTACTTTGTCAATCTGTTTTTTGATGACATAGAGGTTATCAATCAAATACAAAGCATTAAAGGCGCTTCCTATGTTGTTATAACTGCATTGATATTTTATATCATCATTCATAAAAGCATTAAAATGTATGAAGTTACTATTAATGATCTTAAAAAAGCTTATATGGGTTTAGATTTAAGTCACCAAAAAACACTTGAGCTTGATGATAAGTTATTTAAACTTGCTTATTATGATTTACTCACAGATTTACCTAATAAAGTACTTCTAGAAAAGACTGTATCAAAGTATATTGAAGATCATCCTGATGATGGCATGATTGGTTTCATATATTTTGATATCGATGAGTTTAGTCATATCAATGAAGTCAAAGGCCACTCTATAGGTGATTTATTGCTAAAAAAAATTGCAGAATTATTGAGTTCTAAAATTAATGCTCCTCATATGTTAGCTCGTATGGGTGGTGATGAATTTGTTCTTGCATTATTTGGATTAAACCAACTCGAAACATATATTCCTCAGGTTGAAAGTTATATCAATTTGATTAGAACAACATTTGTCTTAGATGATGATGATTTCTTTGTTACATATAGTGTTGGTGTGGCTTTATATCCAGATAATGGTAAAGATTACATCACTTTATTAAGACATGCAGATGCAGCACAATCTGTTGCAAAAGCTAAAGGTAAAGATCAAATTGTTATATTCGATGATGAAATGGTAACGATGATTAAACAACAAACAGAATTACTCAACTATTTGCGTCACGCAATTACAAACAATGAATTCTCATTACATTACCAACCAATCATCAATCTTAAAAATGATCAAACGATTGGGGTGGAAGCTCTTATTCGTTGGCAACATCCCGTAAAAGGATTCATTCCTCCACTAGAGTTTATATCAATCTCAGAAAAAAATGGTTATATCAAAGAAATTTCTGAATGGGTATTTAAGGAAGTTGCACATCAATATGAGGCTTGGAATATAGAAGGTAAGGCATTTAGAATTTCAATCAACATTTCTCCAATCATGCTTATGTATGATCGGTTTATTCCTTACATGAATGAGTGGATCCAGACCTATCATTTGGATAGTTCTCAAATCACTTTAGAAATCACTGAATCAGCAATTATTGAAGATATCCAAAAAAGTGTACATGTGCTCAAACAGTTAAAAAAACTCGGATTCATTATTGCTCTAGATGATTTTGGAACCGGATATTCTTCATTAACCTACTTACAAAAATTGCCGATTGACATTATTAAAATAGATCGAACCTTTATTAGCAATATCAAACCTAATACAGAAGAATTTCATGTGTTAAGATATATGATTGAGTTGGCTCATCACCTCAATTTAATTGTTGTTGCTGAAGGTATTGAGACAGTTGAACAAGCAAATATGGTAAAAAAATACGATGTTGATCTTGCTCAAGGTTATTTCTTCTGTAGACCTATGCCTCAACAAAGAATCATTGAATATTTGAAGGAAACAGATTCAAATTAAAGCATCATTCATATCTTAAGGATTGCAAAAGTCTTTCTGTTCATTGGGAAGACTTTTTTTCTTGATAAGGATATGATTAGATATTCTATTATGTTATAATTAATTTTAGTAAAGGAGATGATGTTATGCCATCTAAAAATTTAATCAATAAATTAGCAAAATTAGCAGTTCAAGTAGGAGTCAATGTACAAAAAGATCAAATCGTTGTCGTTAGAGCATCAACCGAAACAAAAGAGATTACTCGTGAAGTTGTCAAAGAAGCTTATCTAGCAGGAGCAAAAGAAGTGGTTGTTCAGTGGAGCGATGATTATGTTTCACATAGCCATTTATTTTACCAATCTATTGAATCTTTGACAAATATTCCACAATGGCTTGTTATTCTTTATAAGGATTTAGTTGACAAAGGTGCGTGTTTTATTTCGATTAGTTCACCAGTACCAGGTCTAAATAAGGATATTAATCCAGAAAAAGCGCAAAAATCAGGTATTGCAATGCAAAAAGCCATTCATTTCTTTAGAGAACATATGATGGCAAATCGTTCACAATGGACAATTATTGCTGCACCTAATACTGTATGGGCAAAGCAAGTATTTCCTAAATTGAGTGATGAAGATGCTCTTGAAGCTTTATGGCAAGCTATTTTTAAAGCATCTCGTGTTACAGAAAGTAATGATCCTGTTTCAGAGTGGGATGCACATAACAAAACATTATTAGCACATAACAAAGTCTTGAACAACTACAATTTTAAACAATTACATTTCAAAAATTCATTAGGAACTGATTTAATTGTTGAGCTTGTTAAAGATCATGTATGGGCAGGTGGGGGAGAACATTCTTCATCTGGAGTATACTTCAATCCAAATATTCCAACAGAAGAAACATTTACAATGCCTTATAAATGGGGTACAAGAGGAAAAGTTGTAGCAACAGTACCTCTTAACTATCAAGGTAAACTTGTTGAAGACTTCTGGTTTGAATTTAAAGATGGAAAAGTGGTTGATTATGGTGCAAGAAAAGAAAAAGATGCAATTACTAATCTATTATCTACTGATGAAGGTAGCAAATATATTGGAGAAATCGCACTCATTTCTTATGACTCACCTATTTCAAACACAAAAACGCTATTCTTAAATACATTGTTTGATGAGAATGCATCATGTCATATGGCACTTGGGAAAGCTTATCCAATGAATGTTAAAAATGGCGTTAATGAAACACTGGAAAACTTAGAAAAGATTGGATATAATAATTCAATGTCACATACAGACTTTATGTTTGGTAGTCCTGATATGGAAATTATCGGCACAACACAGGATGGTAAAGAAGTCAAAGTTTTTGAAAATGGTAACTTCATTATTTAATTAGAATGCCACATAGTGGCATTTTTTTTTATGGACAATTTGTTCTTTTCAATCTATAATGGATACATATAAAGAAAGTTGGCGAACCTATGGATCAAATTAAATTAGATCAGTTTTTAAATTATAAATTTATTTCTGGACTCTCATCAAATCCAAGCAAAACTCACATGGCTTTTCTAGTAGCTCGAGCAGATATGAAGAAAAATGATTATCTTTATGATCTTTATGTAAGTGATGGACTGAAACATAAAAAACTAACGTCACTAAAAAATAAAGGAAGTTTTTTATGGGAATCTGATCATACATTATTATTTCCTCTTGCAAAAAATAAAGCAGGAGAAAAGAAACAAAAAGATAAATATGTAGAGTATTATCGATATAATCTAGATACAAAAGTTTTAGAAAAAGCTTATGTTTTTCCTTTTTTAGCATCCATTGTAAAAGTGCTTAATGATCAAAAACTATTATTGACAGCAAATCTAACAAGAGAACAGCACCATTTATACTTGGATTCTCTAGAAGATCGAAAAGTATTTTTAGAGCAAGAAAAGAAAACATCACTGTATGAAGATATCAATGAAATTCCATTTTATTTTAATGGCTCTGGATTCATAGCTAATTTAAGAAAACAACTATTTATCTATGATATAGCTCATCAAAGCGTATCAAATCTTGTTGATACGGATTTTAATGTCGGACAAGTTATCGTCTCAGATGACTTAAATTCCATTTATTATACTGGTAAACAAATGACTGGTGTCAAGCAATTGACAACTGATATTTACAGATATGATATTCATCTTAATCAAACTGAAACACTATATCATGAAGATGAATATGCTATTTCAAATATTCACTTAATTCAAAATCAGCTTATAGCAATAGCAACTGACATGAAAAATTATGGATTAAATCAAAATGATGACTTCTTCATATTGAAAAACAAAAAACTAGAATTACTCAAAAAATATGGTCAAAGTGTAGAAAATTCACTTGGAACAGACTGTAAGTTAGGTGTTAGTCCAAAAAACATAGTCATTGGAAATCAATTATACTTCGTTGCAACCATAGATGATCACACTGAACTTCACTCAATTAATCTTCATGGTGTGAGCCAACCAGAATACATATTCAATGGCAGTATAGATGGTGTCACTTTAGTTGATGATAAAGTATATATCATCGGATTATATAAACAAAAGCTTCAAGAAATCTATCATCTTGATTTATTACATCATGAGCAAAAATGCGTAACAAGTTTCAATCAAAAGAGTTTAAAAAATCTTTATGTTGCAAAACCTAAGGAAATCATAGTTGACCTTAGAACACATCAGGTCAAAGGTTGGGTATTATATCCTAAAGACTTTAATCCCAATCATTCGTATCCAGCGATATTAGATATTCATGGTGGACCCAAAACGATTTATGGTAAAGTGTTTTTCCATGAAATGCAATATTGGGCTAATGAAGGTTATATCGTGTACTTTGCAAATCCTCGTGGAAGTGATGGCAAAGGTGATGAGTTTTCTGACATCAGAGGTAAATATGGAACCATTGATTATCACGATTTAATGGCTTTTACTGATAAAGTTCTTAAGAAAGTGCCATCGATAGATAAACAAAGAATGTTTGTTACCGGAGGATCTTATGGTGGCTTTATGACGAATTGGATTGTAGGTCAAACCAATAGGTTTAAGGCAGCTGCAACACAAAGAAGCATTTCCAATTGGTTATCATTTCATGGGACATCAGATATTGGGTTTTACTTTTCGCAAGACCAAACTGCAGGTCATCCAATAGAAGATACAGTTAAATTGTGGAATCAGTCACCTATGAAATATGCACACAATATCAAGACACCATTATTGTTTATTCATTCAGATATGGATTACCGCTGTCCTGTTGAGCAAGCAATGCAACTTTATACAGTTGTAAAGCAGAATGGCATTATGTCTAAATTGGTCTGGTTTAAAGGTGAAACACATGAATTATCAAGAAGTGGCAAACCAGAAGCAAGAATAAAACGTCTAGACGAAATTACAAAATGGTTTAAGCAATTCTAGATTTAAGTGCTATCTTTGATAGCATATGAGTTGGTTTTTAGATTATGTGAATTATTGAAAAAATATATAAATTCCTAAAAAATATGATACAATATTCTCAAATGACGTAAAGGGGGTTTGACACATGTGGTGGGATAGTTTAAGTACGTTCCAACAAGTAATGTTTGTATTGGCAGTATCAGGAAGCGCTGTGATGCTTATTTTCATTTTGCTGATGGTGATTGGATTTGATCAATCGGATTTTGATGGAGTCGATGGCATTGATGGTGTGGATATGCAATACGATTCAATCAATGATGAACCGCTTAGTTCAATTGGTGGATTAAGAATTCTATCAGTTCGAGGTGTTCTAGCATTCATCAGCATTGGTGGCTGGGCAGCATTTATTTTTGCTGATGTAGTCCCAATCTGGGCAGCATCGCTTATAGCTTTTGGTTTTGGATTGCTAGCTGCGTATTTAGTAGCTTTAGCATTTAGAGCCATCTTTAAACTTGAATCTTCGGGTAATTTAGATTATGCGAATTCAATTGGTAAAATTGGAACTGTCTATATGCGTGTTCCAAAGAATAAAACTGGTAAAGGAAAAATTTCATTGATTATTCAAGAGCGTTTAGTAGAAGCTGATGCTGTTACCGATGAAGATCATGATTTATTACCAAAAACAGAAGTAGAAGTAACAGGTGTCATAGATACTACAATATTAGTCGTAAAATCAAAATAACATAAGGAGAAAAAGTTATGAAATTTATTATTTTTGCAACATTAGCACAAATTATCGGACCAGTAGTAACTGTTTTAATTGTATTATTTTCATTATTAGCATTCGTTGTCGTTAGAATCAGAAAATGTCCATCCGACAAGATTTTGGTTGTCTATGGTAAAGTTGGTAATAACACAGATGGTACCAGTAAATCATCGCTTTGTATGCATGGGGGAACTAAATTCATTATTCCATTTATTCAAGCATATCAATTCCTTGATTTGACACCTATGTCCATTCAAGTTGACCTAACCAATGCACTTTCTAAGCAAAACATTCGTATTGATGTTCCTTCAAGATTTACTGTTGGTATATCAACAGAAACAGGAGTCATGCAAAATGCAGCTGAAAGACTTCTAGGATTAAAAATGAATGAGATTCAAGAATTGGCTAAAGATATCATATTTGGACAATTACGTTTAGTCATTGCAACCATGGATATTGAAGAAATCAACACTGATAGAGATAAATTCTTAGAAGCTGTTTCAGGAAATGTTGAAACTGAATTGAAGAAAATTGGATTAAGATTGATTAACGTTAACGTTACAGACATCAATGATGAGTCTGGATATATTGCAGCACTTGGTAAAGAAGCTGCAGCTAAAGCAATCAATGATGCTAAGAAAACTGTTGCTGAAAAAAATAGAGATGGTTCTATTGGTGAAGCAAATGCTGTTCGTGACCAAAGAATTCAAGTTGCTGAAGCAAATTCAAAAGCTATCGAAGGTGAAAATAAATCACTTGGAGATATATCTAAAACAAATGCATTACGTCGTGAAATTGAAGCTGAATCATTAAGAAGAGCTATGGTAGCTGAAAAAGTTGCAGCTGCTAAAGCATTAGAAGATTCATACTTAGCAGAACAAAATGCAGAATTAGCACGTGCTGCTCGTGAAAAAGCAACACAAGAAGCAGACATTCTTGTTAAGGTTGAAATCGATAAGCAAAGAGTTGTCATCAACGCAGAAGCAATTGCTGAAGAAACAAGAAGAAAAGCTCGTGGTGAAGCTGATGCTATATTCGCTCGTTTAGATGCTCAAGCTCGTGGTAGTCTTGAAATTCTATCCAAACAAGCTGAAGGGTTTAAACAAATTGTTAATGCTGCAAATGATAATCCTGATGCAGCTGTGAAGATGCTTATTGCAGATAAGCTTGAAAAACTCGTTGGTATTCAAGTTGAAGCAATCAAGAATCTTAAGTTTGATAAGATCACTGTTTGGGATAGTGGTTCAAAAGATGGTACAACATCAACTGCTAATTTTGCTTCATCATTAATGAAGTCAATCCCACCAATGAAAGAATTATTTGATATGGCTGGTCTGGAATTACCTAAATATCTAGGCACTGAAAAAGAAATTAAGATAGAAGATGTTAAACCAGAAGTAACCAAACCAGAAGTTGTAAAAGAAACTCCAAAGACTAAATAATTAAGTACCCCTACAACGTAGGGGTATTTTTTTATAAAAAAATAGCAGAAACTATTGGTCTCTGCTATTTAATACTGTTTTTCTAGTTAACACATGATCCTTGGTTAGATTGAGTTTGACCTCTACTTCCACCATTTCCAGAACCTTTTTTGAATTGATTTTTAAACATGTTACCTAAATCATATCCTGCACCAAAGAGTCTATCTTTTGAGAATGCTTTTAAATGATTTTGTGATGCTGCTTGTAAATATTCAAATACTGTTTGTACATCCTCTGGTAGATCTACTTGATTTAAGAATGTTTCATATAAAGCTATGTTGAATGTTTCTGCTTCAACACCAGTTGCAAGAGCACTTGAAATCGAATCTGGTAATACAACATTAAGTGCTGCATCATTGACTGGTACTTCAATACCGTATGTTTCGAATAATGGCAACAATAAATCAATGTGAGTTTGTTCTGCTAAAACTATTTTTGAAAACGGTCTAATGTTTCCATATTCAGCAATGATAGCTTGATATGTTGCTTGTGCTAAATATTCATCTTCCAAAGCATATGTTAACATTTCTTCTAATGTGTAAATACCATCATCTGATAATGCAATTACTTCATTATTTTGTGTATACTCAGATGCTGCACTGACACCAATTCCAATAAAGATAAAACTTCCAATAACTAAACCTGTGAAAATAAATAACATTAATTTCTTATTCATTTGAATGCCTCCTATTTTTGACTTCATTTAACATACAGTTGGGTTATACTATTTATTGGTAGATGATTGGAAAATGTGAAATATATACCATTTTAACCAATAGAAGTGTGTCATTGTTTGTATGTTATATGTAAAAAGATATAATAGGGGTAGAGGATCATATGAAAATAAGAAAAATAAAATATATCTTAATCGCATTCATCTTATCATTTAGCTTCTTTTTTGTTGCTCAAATACAAACATATGCAAAAACAGAAAGTGATTCTTTTTATGCTGAACTATTGTATCAAGTGACAGATGAAACCGAGGCATATCGTCTAGCATCTGAATATCAAGTTGATTTGATTGACTTATCATCTTATGGTATAGCTACATATAGTATTTCTGAAAGCTCTAAATATATTGAAATGGAAGCCGATGGTTTTGTTCCCAATTCATCATATGAGGCTTCAGATCTTTCAGTTGTACTTGGTGGACATACTCCTAGTCCAATCTATCAATATGCCCTAGAAATGATGAATATTCAAGAAGCATGGCTTTTTACAGAAGGTAGTCCTGATGTCACAATAGCAATCATCGATTCAGGGATAGATATTAATCATGAAGAGTTCATTGGCAGATTATCAAATATCTCTTATAATTCAAGAACAGAACAAGTTGGATTAAGTTATGTTATTGATACAAATGGACACGGTACATCAGTTGCTGGTGTTATCGGTGCACTGAGTGACAACAGTAAAGGTATCATGGGTATTGTACAAGAAAGCGAGCTACTCATTATTAAGGCTAACAATGAAGATGATCCATCAACATTAGAAGAAGATGAATCAAAATCATTTAGTGAATCAGCAATTATTGAAGGTATCTATTATGCTGCAGATCATGGAGCAGATGTGATTAATATGAGTTTAGGTGGCACATATGCAAATCCTTTAACGCGCAATGCCATTGAATATGCTAGAGATTTAGGTGTCATTTTAGTAGCTGCAGCAGGAAATGATGGAACAGATGAACTTATCTATCCAGCATCATTTGATGATGTTATTTCTGTTTCTGCAGTAGATGAAGATGCACTGATTGCATCCTACTCTAATTATGGATCTAAAATTGATATAGCAGCACCTGGTACTGCTATTGCTACATCTTTGATTAATAATACTTATGGTTATGCATCTGGAACATCTTTAGCTGCTCCTCAAGTCACAGGTATTGTCGCATTGCTCATCTCTCAATTTCCAAACGAGTCAAGAACTCAACTGATTGAACGTATTCTATTAGGAGCTGTTGATTATGGAGATGTAGGCAGAGATGATTATTATGGTATCGGCATCATCAACGCTGAAGATTCCATGAATGTCGTTCAATATTTAGTATCTGTTCAATTTGAAACATTTGGTGGGACCTTAATTGATTCAATAGAAGTTTATAGTGGTCATACAATTGATGTCACAGCACCTGAAAAGATTGGACATACATTTTCAGGGTGGTACAGGGATGCATTATTTCAAATGCCTTTTGTCATGGGTGTTGATCTCATTACCACGAATTCAACCTTATATGCTAAGTTCGTTCCATTATCATATACGATCACATTCATTACTGAAGGCAGTCCATGTGATAGCATAGAAGTCGATTATGGACAAACTTTTTTGCTACCAGACACAATTTTATTAGGTTACACATTCAATGGTTGGTTTATTGATAGTGATTATACGATCCCATACACTGGTAGTCCAGTTACAGGTAATTTGATGTTATATGCTTCATTTAGTATTTTGCTACACCAGGTTACTGCCTATGTTAATGGTGATGAATATGCTTCAATTCAAGTTCAAGATGGCAATATTTTTAGTTTAGATGATCCTCATATCGAAAATCAACGATTCTTGGGATGGTTCATTGATGCTGATTTTTTAACACCTTATGTTTTCGGAATTGTTCAAGATGATTTGAATCTTTACGCTAAGTTTGATGATCAACAGATTCAGGTTTTGTTTTATGATAGTGATCTTATCACAATTTACCAAGAAAGCTATGTGTTTACTGGAGAAGGAGTTATTGCTCCTGATGCCCCTAATAAACCATCAACACCTTCATTTGATTTCATATTTACTGGTTGGAGTGAGTCTTATGATAGTGTGACATATGAATTAGATATTTATCCTTTATATGAGAAAATATATAAACCAGAATCTATTGTTTTGTTGCCAGGTATAGATACGATATCTATAGGAGAGTTGTGGATTGATCAAGAGACTTCACTTAATGATGATTTACTTGATCTAGAAATTCGGTCTGAACTTGATGTTGAGACTGTTGGGACTTATTTCATATATTATGATATTTATGATGAAGACACTTTAATTGACACAAGAATTAGAGTGGTTCATGTCATAGCATCTTTAGTTCACATCGAAATCACATTGAATCCAGATATTACAACCATCTATGTAGGAGATACTTATATTGATCAAGGAGCAAGCTCAAATATAGGTGAAATTGAAACAACTGGTTCTGTTGATACTCAAAATTCTGGAACTTATGTAATCACATATCGTGTGACATTTGAAAATCAAATCGCAACAAAAAACAAATATGTTTACGTACTTTTAGCAGTTGAGGATGACAGTATCGTTGATACTTATTACATGAAGGAAGAAGGTATCAACATATGAAAAAGATAGTTTTCTTACTTGTGATGATACTTATCCTGACGCTTACAGCTTGTATAGAACAATCAGCAGATAAGCTCATTATTGGATTAAATCCCGGAATTGACACAATAGAAGTAGGGGATAATTATACCGATGCAGGTGCTCATGCAAATTACGTTTATAGAACTTTAGAGCCCATTATCTTATCTTCAGATGTCAATCCAAATGAAATTGGTGTTTATACAATAGTGTATCAAATTAGTTATCTTGATTATACAAAAACAATCACCAGAATAGTGACTGTGGTCGATGAAACACCTCCTATCTTAGCACTTAATCCAGGTGTTGATACAATCATCAAAGGTCAAGAGTGGATTGATTCAGGTGTAGATGTAGAAGATAATTCAAATCAAAATGTCAGTATAGAGATTCTAGGTGATGTCAATATCAACACACCAGGTGAATATATGATAACTTATATAGCAACCGATGAGAATGGAAACACCTCAAGTATTATGAGATATGTTACAGTTTTGGAAGTAGAATAAAAAAACATTCACGCGAATGTTTTTTTAATATAAATGTTTGAAAAATGATTTTGGATGATTGAGAAAATCTTTGAGTAGCTGAACAAATTCAATTTCTTCATATTTAACTTTTTTAACACCTTCTGCTGAAAATTCATAAATACTAGAATCCTCCATTGCCATCAGCATTGGAGAATGAGTGGAGATGATAAACTGATTGCCATTTTTTATAGCTTCGTGAATCATCGATATTAAAATCAATTGACTTTGAAATGATAAGGGAGTTTCAGGTTCATCAAGAAGATAAATTTGATTTTTATGCAATCTAGATTGGAAGAAGGATAAATAGGCTTCACCATGAGATGATTTTAATAAATCTCTTTGATAAAGTTGATCAATTTCCCAAATGGTTTTTGAATGAGCAGATCGTGCCAATTGCTTTGATAATATTGATTTGTCCTTATATTCAAGATCAATTCGCTTTAATTCCTTTTCAGCTTCATTTTTTTCTCTGACTAGAAAGTGAATATATGAGGTAAAATCCTCTGCACTAAAGAAAAATCCTTTAGGTGAGGTTAACTCATATTTGAGTTGAATGTCTCGACAAGCATTTCTCAATATATTTTTCAATTCATTTTGATAGTTATTCGCCATTTCAATACGATACAATTTGAGTTTTTCGCTCAGTAATTCCAAAAAAGTTGATTTTCCCGAACCATTGTCCCCAATTAAAATAGTAACAGGAGTGTCAAGAATGATTTCTTTCGATAAGAAAAATGGTAGGGTATATGGAAATTCTGTTTGTTTTGAACTGTTGAGACAAATTGATTTGAGATGAATCATAAGGTACCTCCAGTTATTTTAATTCTAACATATTATTGTAAAAGACCATCTTATCTTACGATAATAATGCCAATTACTTGTCTTTTTTATAAATTAGAATATAATAAGATTGAAGAGAGAAAGGGGCTATAAATATGGGATTTTTTAAAAAAAGAAAAGCACGTAAACTTGCTGAACAACAAGCAAAAGCTGCTTTAGAACAAAAAAAAGCAGAAGAACTTCTTGTTAAGCAACAGAGTCAAACTGTTAAAGAGGAACCTGTCAAGCTAGAAGTAAAAGCAACTCCAAAAGTAGAGCAAAAAACAGTAGCGGTTAAACAAGAACCTATTGTCGAAAAAAAGGTTGAAGCACCAATAAAAAAGGCACCTGTAGTTGAGAAAAAGGTTGAAGCACCTGCTCAAGATGAAACTAAGAAAGAACCTAAGCCTGCAAAATATCATGTTTCTCAAAATAAGGATCCAAAAAGTGATAATCATCGAAATTGGCGTGTAAGAAAAGAAGGTTCAGAAAAAACCATCAAGTTTTTCAGTACCCAAAAAGAAGCCATTGAATATGCTGAAAGCTTAGCTGTTACAGCTGGATCATCTGTTGTCATTCACAAATTGGATGGATCGATTAGAAAACAATCATACACTAAAAAGGAATAGAGGTTAGCTTGCTAACTTCTTTTTTTTGTATGATAAATACTTTAATTAGCAACTTAGGTCAAAATTTGTTGATTCAATCTATAAAAAAGGTTATGATAATAGACATAAGGATGGGAGAGAATATGAAAATAAAAATACAAAAACATCCTCAATATGGAGAAGCTTCAATCGTTATCGATTGTGATGAAAACGATCAATCAATAACACACATTGTTGAACTTTTAGAGGAGAGTTCCATCGATTTTATCGGTAAGAAAGAGGATAAAAAATATGTCTTTCAAGCTAAAGATGTCTATTATATAGAGAGTATTGAAGATCAATGCTTTCTGTATACAAAAGATGATGTTTTTGATTGTAAATATCGATTATATGAAGTTGAAAACAAGCATTCATCATTTATCCGTGTCAATAAAAATACTGTTGTCAACTATAAAAAAATCAAGGTGTTCAAATCAAGCATCAATGGGAGATTGGATGCGACATTAAATAATGGTGATCGTATTGAAATTTCTAGAACATATGTTGGTCCGCTGAAAAACTTATTAGGAGGTCAAGCTCAATGAAAAATTATTTAAAACTTTATGCTTACATTTACGCGATTACTAGTCTTGTAACATTTTTGCTTGCCTTAGGTATCATGCGTCTATATGATGTTACACTTCAAATCAAACCTTTTTTTTGGGGTAGCATAATCATCTCATTATTGCTTGCTTTATCTATCAAAGTTTTTAAGAAGACATGGGGTAATGGAGTTCTTAATGTCATTTTAGGTTATCTGATTATACTTCCTGCAATCTTCACATTGCGTTTGATGTATGGGACTGTGTTATTTAGAAGAACCTTCGCAATTTATCTGATTGGTTTGATTTACGCTATCATTTATTCTTTAGTTATCTTAAATGCATCAATAAGAAATAGGAAAGAAGAAAGTAAGCTTAATCAATTACTCAAAGATCAAGAAGAAAAACAAGAAGAGTAATGCATGAATACAAATGAGATTAGCAAGACAAAAGCTCAAAAAAGTTTTTGTCTTTTTTTTATTTTGATTAAATAAAGCTGGATCAGATTTATTTCATATGTTTGTATTTATATTCTATTATCCTGTGTTAAAATAAAAAGGTATACAATATATAGAGGTGCATCTATGGGAAGTACGTTTGTCTTTGCATTTAATGCAATCATGCCAATTATTTTAATTGTCTTACTTGGTTACAGCTTAAGAAGAATCAAGTTTATTGATTTGCCATTTGTGAATTTACTAAATAAATTTGTTTTTAGAATAGGATTACCTATTTTACTTTTTTATAATGTTTACTCGATTAATAGCTTAAAGGATATCGACTGGGCTGTTGTATTATTTGCAGTTGTTGCTATTTTAGCTATATTTACTGTGGGTTTAATCTTTGTAAGCATTGCCATTAAGGATCCCAAACAAAAAGGTGTGATATTACAAAGTATATTCCGATCCAATTTTGCTTTGGTAGGTATACCACTTGCTCAAACACTTGGGGGAACTGAAGCATTAGCTATTGTATCAATTATTTCAGCTTTTACGATTCCACTACTCAATGTTTTAGCTGTCGTCTCATTGACTATGTTTCAAAGAAATGAATTTGGTGAGCGAATTAGTGTGACCAAAATATTAAAAATGATCGCATCTAATCCATTAATACTAGCCGTATTACTTGGTTTAATTGTTCTAGTTATCAGATCATTCATACCTACTGTCAATGGGGAACTTGTTTTTTCACTAAAAAACAACTTAACTTTTAGTTATACTTTCATAAAAATTATGAGCCAAATAGCTTCACCTTTAGCATTGATTGCTTTAGGTGGTCAATTTGAGTTTTCTGTAGTTAAGAAATTAGCAAAACAAATCATCATTGGCGTTACTTGGAGAATCCTTATTGTTCCAGCATCAGTCCTAACAGTTGCTTATATGCTCGCACCTCGTATTCCAGGCATTTCTGAATCATATCCTGCATTGATTGCATTATTTGCAACACCTGTTGCAGTTTCAAGTGCGATTATGACTCATGAAATGGGTGGTGACAATCAGCTGGCCGGACAACTTGTCGTATGGTCTACAATTTGTTCAATCGTAACAATTTTCTTTACGATTGTAGTCATGAGATATATTGGAGCATTCTAGAAGAAAATAAATCCTAAAGACAATTTGTCTATAGGATTTTTTTATTATTTAATCAGTTTAACTTTAAGTTCATTTTCTTCAACAATCATTTGATATGATTTGTGTGGCTCCATTGTGCCATCTATAATCTTCATAGCAACTAAAGTCTCGATATGTCTTTGGATATATCTTTTTAATGGTCTTGCTCCATATTCATCATTGAAACCATTCTTAATCACATATTTTGTAATATCTTGGCCAAACTCGATATATAGATTTTTTTCTTCTAATCGATGTTGTAAATCACTCAACATCTTTTTAGCAATTTCCATTTGAATATTCAAACTTAAAGCATTGAAAATGATGATTTCATCAATTCGATTAATAAATTCTGGTTTAAATCTCGTTTTGACTAACTTCATAACTTCGTTTTGAGCATTGGTATCATAACTTAAAAGATATTCGCTACCAATATTTGAAGTCATGATAATAATAGTGTTCTTAAAATCTACAGTTCTTCCTTGGTTATCAGTTAATCTGCCGTCTTCCATCACTTGAAGAAGCACATTGAAAACTTCAGGGTGTGCTTTTTCAACTTCATCAAATAAGACAATGGAATATGGTTTTCTTCTAACAGCCTCTGTTAATTGCCCACCTTCATCATAGCCTACATATCCAGGAGGAGAACCAATCAATCTTGATACGCTATGTGATTCCATATACTCACTCATGTCAATTCTAACAATTTGATGTTCACTATCAAATAATGCTTCGGCTAATGCTCTAGCCACTTCAGTCTTGCCGACACCAGTTGGTCCAAGAAACAAGAAAGAACCAATGGGTCTATTCTCATCTTTAATTCCCGCACGCTGACGAATAATAGCATCACTAATGAGTTTTAATGCATGATCTTGTCCTATGACTCTGTTTTTTAGTGTTTTTTCAAGGTGTAAGAGCTTTTCTTTATCTCCTGACATCAATTTAGAGATTGGAATTTGTGTCCACTTAGAAACGATTTCTGCAATACTTTCCTCAGATACTACCTCAGTCAGTAATTTCTCTCCATTTTGCATATCAATGGTTAACTTATTGATTTCAGCTTCCAATGTAGGAATCTTACTATATTGAAGCTCAGCGGCCTTTTGATAATTGCTGTTATTGAAAGCAGTTTGTAGATCCAATCTTAATTGCTCAAGACTATTTTTTTTACTCTTAATTAAATTGATTTGTGATTTTTCTGACTCCCATTGTGTACGCAATGTTTTTTCTGTTTTCTTCAATTCTTCAATTTCTGATTTTATCTTAAGCAATCTTTCTTTGGATATCGGATCCGTTTCCTTATCCAAAGCAGTTTTTTCTATTTCTAATTGCATGAGTCTTCTAAGAACTGAATCCAGTTCAGCAGGCATTGAATCGATTTCAATTCTAATTGATGCACATGCTTCATCGATTAGATCAATCGCCTTATCTGGTAAAAATCGGTCTGATATATAACGATTTGAAAGTGTGGCAGCAGCTATAATTGCTGGGTCAGAAATATGGACTCCATGATGAGCTTCAAATCTAGATTTGAGACCTCTTAAGATACTGATTGTATCAGTAACAGTCGGTTCTTCAATTAAGACCTTTTGGAAACGACGCTCAAGAGCACTATCTTTTTCAATATATTTTCGGTATTCATTAAGTGTCGTTGCACCAACACAATGAAGTTCTCCTCTAGCGAGCATTGGTTTAAGCATATTTGAAGCATCCATAGCTCCATCTGCTCTACCAGCACCTATAATATTATGTAGTTCATCAATAAAAAGAATGATTTCACCATTAGATTCTTTGATCTTATTTAATACAGCTTTAAGTCTTTCTTCAAATTCTCCTCTAAATTTCGCACCAGCAACCATTGAAGCTAGGTCTAGCTCATAGATGATTTTATTTTGAAGACCTAAGGGAACATCTTTATCAACAATTCGACGAGCTAATCCTTCAACAATTGCAGTTTTACCAACTCCAGGTTCACCAATCAGAACTGGATTGTTTTTTGTTTTTCTTGATAGAATTTTAATGACTCTACGAATTTCATCTTCCCTACCAATGACGGGATCAATCTTACCTTCTTTTACAGCTTCAACAATATTTCTTCCAAATTTGTCTAGTATTTTAGGATCTTTGTTATAGTCTTCCATTTGTGTAAAATTCATATACAACACTCCTTTGGCAGTCTAATCACTCAATTGCCAATTTAATTATAAAACAACTTACAAAGTGTGTCAACAAATAGGTGTCTATTTCACATAATTTGAGCAAATTTATGGTACAATAGACAATAATAAGGGATGTGTATTTATGATAAAAATTCTTTTTGTGTGCTATGCAAATCAATCAAGATCGCCATTAGCAAAAGGATTATTTAAGAAATTAATCAATGATGCAGGGGTAGAGGATTCTTTTTTGGTTGAATCTAGAGGTATTTGGGTAGAAAAAAAGAATTCTGAAACAGATCCAGAAATCATCAAAAGACTTAAATTTCTCAATGCACCATATGATGGTATGGTTGCTCAAAAAATAAAACAACAAGATTATCGTGATTTTGATTTTATTATTTGTATGGATGAGAAAAATGAATCCTATCTAAAAAAACATGCAGGTATCTATAGAGATAAAGTCTATCTCGTCAGAGATATCAAACAAGAAACAAAAAGACAAAATATTTTAGATCCATTTGAGACACTTGAATATGATGACATGACGCAAATGTTATATGAATCACTGGTTGAGTGGTTAGAAATGTTTAAGATTTCGAAATTAAGCAAAGCTATTGATGTTGAGGATTATAGAATAAGCAATAAACCTGTTTTTTTGTTCAATCCCAATTGGTACATATGGAATCCTGAGATTCAAAGATACGAATTGACAAAATCAGCATCCAATGAAGCAATTTCCAGTCATAAAGCTTTTTATGAAGAAGAATAAAAATAAAATAGGATTACATTGGATTTATTATTGACATTTAGATAGATAAAACGTTATAATGATATAGCATATTTATGGCCTCATAGCCAAGTGGTAAGGCAAGGCACTGCAACTGCCTGACCATCGGTTCAAATCCGTTTGAGGCCTCCATAAAGCAATGCAACATCCAATATTTTATATTGGGTGTTTTCTTTTGATTATTTTCAAATAAGATGAATAAAGTGATAAAAAGAATGTGATTTCATTATATGGGCATTTTGCGATATAATAGAAGTATGAATTCAGTTACGATAAAATACAAAATAGGAGTATAAAAATGGAAAAAACAGAATACAAAATAGCATTAATGATAGATTCTGAGAATGTATCATATAAATACATCAAATCAGTTATGAATGAAATAGCAAAATATGGGAAGATCGTTATAGCAAGATTTTACGGGGATATCTATAACCTTTCAAAAGATTGGCATAAAACCGCACAGGATTATGCTATAAAACCAGTGCACCAATATAATGTTGCTATTGGTAAAAATGCAGCAGATATGGCAATGGCACTTGATGCTCAAGAAATGATGTATCAAGAAAAGGTCAATGCATTCTTTTTAGTAACAAGCGATAGTGACTTCACACCGCTTGCTATGAAATTGAAAGAAGGGGGCATGCATGTCATTGGTGTTGGTAATGAAAAGAAAGTTACATCAGCATTTAAGTCTGCATGCAACGAATTTAAATATTTCGAATATTTGGATGATGAAGATGAGGATTCTAATGGCACAATAGAAACATCAGTAGCAGAAAGCCAGGAGATTGGTGGAATTATTAAGAGCATTATCATTGAGAATGGTGTAGATAATAAAATACAATTAAGTAGACTAGGTGATATTTTAGTGAATCGCTTTTCTGATTTTGATTCTAGAAAGTATGGTGCTAAAAGCTTATCAAGTTTGGTTAATACCATCAGTGGATTATCAATATCCTTAGATAAGACAACAACATATGTCACATTGAATTCAAAGCTTTCTATGAATGATATTACCAAATCAATTGTCTCAATCATATCAAAAAATAAGAGTAAGGAAATGATTTTGACAAAGATTAAACAAGAATTGGAAAAAATGTATCCTGAGTTTAATTATCAAGAATTGGGATTCACACGCTTTAGTAAACTTGTAGGCAGTATCAGTACGATTACTGTAAAGAATAACGCAGCTAAGCTCAAATAAGCATGAAAACATTTGATATCAAAAGTGATATGCCAACGACAGCAGAGGCAGGGGTTAGACTTGCAAATATCATAAGAACATGTAACGGCAAAGATAAAGTAATCAAAATCGTTCATGGATATGGCTCTACAGGTGTTGGTGGATCAATTAAACAGACTGTTCACTCTTCATTAAGAAAAAGAGTTAGAAGTGGTGAGATTAAAGCATATATACCTGGTGAAGCATTCAGTCATCCTATGGGATTTGACGAAATTATCCAAACATATGCCTCATTACTTAAATCGGATTCTGATTATCGCAAGATGAATGATGGGATAACATTTGTCATTTTGAAATAAAAATAAGGAGTTTTTAAAAGATGAAGAAAACATTGGCATATAAATCAGTATCAGAAATTATTGCTACAATCATAATTATTATCTTATCCATAGCTGCAGCAATTTTGATACTCACACATTATAAATTCATTTTTAATAACATTGCAGAAGCCTTTCAGGTGATATTGATTGTTGTACTCATTATATTGTTGGTTTCAATCATTCAGCTTATTGTTTTAATTCTAAATCCAAAGATTATGCTTGAGTATGATGATGAAATACTTTATTATTACTATAGAAACAAGAAGAAGACAATCGAAATTCCATTTAAGGACATTCAAAATCTTTATGCAAAGACAAGTATATGGACTAAACCTTTTGTCGTTTACACTGCAATTGTCATTATGACTGAAAAAAAGGTTTATTATT
The DNA here is from genome assembly GCA_021736335.1 of Acholeplasmataceae bacterium. GTDB lineage: Bacteria > Bacillota_I > Bacilli_A > Acholeplasmatales > Acholeplasmataceae > Peloplasma. Next base: position 33,803 of record JAIPGC010000005.1, read on the forward strand.
TACGACACCTTGAGAAAATGAATGAAGCAAAAGATGTCATACAGCATATCGCTTATCATGAAAATTAAAAACAAAACAGTGGAATGATTCCACTGTTTTTTTTAGGCTTTATGTTTTTTTATTCTTTTAGTAATCTCAACAATTAGTAGTGGTAATAAAACCAGTCCAATGATGATTATCCATTGCTCAAAACTAGGCATAATGATCTTAAAGATGTTTCTTGTGAAAGGTAATGTAACAACCATGACTTGCAGGAACAAACTTACAAAAAATGCATAAATGATATATTTGTTTCTAGCAAGACCAAACGCGGAATGCTTTTGACTTCTCACGTTAAATGCATGAATGAGTTGTGAGATAGCTAATACAATGAAGGTTAATGTTTGAGCTGTAATCATTTTCAAACTCGCATCTGATGTCATAAACCATCCAATCATGTAAGCACAAAATGCTATAAGACCTAACATGAGACCTTGCCATGCAATTTTTTTGCCTAATCCATCAGCAAATATTGATTTTTTACTATCTCTTGGTTGCTCACTCATGATGTCTTTTTCTTTTGGATCAAGTCCTAATGCAATTGCCATCAGTGAATCAGTAACTAAATTTACCCATAGAATTTGAACAGCTGTTAATGTGGTAACACGGGTACTAAAAATGAGAATACCAATGGTAGTACCTAGGAATATTGTAATAATCTCACCAATATTACAGGATAGAAGAAAGTGAATTGCCTTTTTGATATTGGAGAAAATGGTTCTCCCTTCACTGACAGCATTGACAATCGTTGAGAAGTTATCATCAGTTAAGATCATATCTGCAGCACCTTTTGCAACTTCTGTACCTGTGATGCCCATCGCAATACCTATATCAGCTTTTTTGATTGATGGAGCGTCATTAACACCATCACCTGTCATTGCTACTACATGACCAGAATCACGCCAAACATCAACGATTCTCACTTTATTTTCAGGACTGACACGAGCATAAACTCTGATTTGTTCAAATTTGGTTTTGAATTCTTCATCACTCATCAGATCAAGATCGTGACCAGTGACTGCAATATCCCCTGATTTTAAGATGTTTAATTCTTTAGCGATAGCAACTGCTGTATTAATATGATCGCCTGTAATCATAATTGTTTTTATACCTGCTTTGTCACATAAAGCAATAGAATCTTTTACTTCAGGACGTGCTGGATCCATCATACCAACTAAACCTAATAAAGTTAAATCGTTTTCTAGTTCAAGTGTTGTTAATTTTTTTAAATCTATTTTTGAATCTATCTTTTTATAAGCAACTGCTAAAACTCTGAGTGCATTATTTGCCATGGTTTGATTGGCTTGCTCAAATTCCTCTATATTATAAGCTTGATTGCCATGAATAGAAGTAGATCTCGTAAATATCACATCAGGCGCACCTTTGATGATTGCATATCTTCCATCCTCAAAATCATGTATGGTTGTCATGAGCTTTCTAATAGAATCAAAGGGTAATTCATATAGCCGTGGATATTTCTTTATTGTTTCAATAGGATTTTGTCCAATTGCAATTGATAAATCAGTAAATGCAATTTCTGTAGGGTCGCCTATTTTTATATATTTATCATTAACTTTTTGAATTTTCGTATCATTACATAATGTTCCAAAAACACCGATTTTACTTAAGTTTTCATTAGGGTCAGTTTTTTCATCAATTTGAACAAAACCATCGTGCATAAAAACCTTTTGAACAGTCATTAAATTCTGTGTTAATGTTCCTGTTTTATCTGAACAGATAATGCTCGTAGATCCTAAAGTTTCTACTGCAGGTAATGTTCTGATAATCGCTTGTTTCTTGACCAAATTTTGCATGCCTAATGCTAAAACAATTGTAATAATCGCAGGTAGTCCTTCAGGTATAGCAGCTACAGCTAAAGCAATTGAGGTAAGTAAGGCTTCCTTCCAAACTAATATATCAGCACTACCATTGACAATATAAGCTTCTGCAATTGAGATGACAAAAATCAAGAAGGTTATACCTAAAGCAATGATTGCTAAGAGTTTTCCAAGTTGGCTCATGCTCTTTTGTAAAGGCGTTGTCTCATCTTTTGTTTCGATGAGCATAGAAGCGATTTTCCCTAGTTCGGTTTGCATTCCAACAGCTAAAACTAATGCAACACCACGTCCATAAGTGACTACTGTACCCATATAACCAAGATTCAAACGATCCCCTAGTGGTATGTCTTGTTCTATTAAAGGATCACTCACTTTTTCAACTGTTAAAGCTTCTCCAGTTAATGTTGATTCATCAACTTTAAGATTAATAGATTCGATGATTCTTACATCTGCAGGAACATAATCTCCTGCATCTAGTATAACAATATCGCCAACAACAAGATTTTTAACATCTATGACAATATCAACACCATCTCTTTTGACCTTTGCTTGAGGAGATGACATAGCTTTAATAGAAGCGAGTGCTTTTTCTGCCTTTGCTTCTTGAAACAATCCTAATAAAGCATTCAAAATGACAATTCCAATGATCAGAAACCCTTCAGCTGTATCTCCTGTAACAAAAGATAAAATAGAGGCACCAATCAAAACAAGAATCATGAAATCCTTGATTTGATCAACAAATTTTAATAATAGTGATTTACCTTTTGACTCGTCAAGTTGATTTTGACCATTTTCCAATAATCTTTTTTCAACTTCAACTGTTGTCAAACCAGATTTAATGTTGGTTGATAATAAGGATTCTATCTCTTCAATTTCTAATTGATGGTACGCTTTAGCCATAGTTTTCTCCGCTGAATATAATCTTGTGAATACTGAATCATTGTATCATGAATCAAATGAATGAACAAGATGAATGGCATTACGAACATGAAATAAAAGTTTAGACAATATCATAAATAAATTTAAGAAAATACATGAAATCTAGAAAAATAGAAGTCTGTATAAAGATTAAATTTAGAATTTAAGAAAACTAAACTATCTTGTTTTTGTGGAAAACGTTATCATGGAAATTTCAAGTCTATACATTTGACTTCATCTTTTTTTATTTTAAAAAAGTGATATAATATAAGTGCATTGAACGATACGATAATAAAGGAGTCTCATATGAACACTAACTCGCGGATAACAAGTGAAAAACTTGCACTTTTTGAAACGCAAATTCAAAAAAACAAAAACCTTCCTGGACCACTCATGCCAACACTGCATGATGCACAGCACATCTTTGGATATATCCCCATTTCAATTCAAAAATTAATTTCTGAAGAACTAAACGAAAGCATAGCTAAGATTAATGGAGTTGTAACATTTTACAGCAATTTTTCTATTCTTCCTAAAGGAAAGAAATGCATTGGTGTATGTTTAGGTACAGCATGCTATGTTCGTGGTTCACAAACGATTATGGATACACTTGAAGAAGAACTAGGAATCAAAGATGGTCAAACCACAAAAGATGGAGAAATTACCCTACAGGCAACAAGATGTATTGGAGCTTGTGGACTTGCTCCTGTGTTTTCTGTTGATGAAAAGATTTATGGTAACGCAACGATAGCTAAAGCTAAACAAGTTCTCAAAGAATCAAAAGCTGAAGCTCACGAAGCAAAGTAATATTTAGAAGATGAAAAATAATATGATGGAAAACATAAGAGGTATTTTATGAAAAATTTAGATGAATTAAAGAAACTAAGAGATAAATCACTTGATCAAATGATGATGCGAGGTATTAAAAATAGTTTTCGTATTCAAGTAGGTTTGGGTACATGTGGCATAGCTTCAGGTGCTAAACCCATATTGTCAGTATTTTTATCAGAAGTTGAAGAAAAAAAATTAGAAAATGTCAGTGTCACACAAGTTGGATGCATGGGAGAATGTGCATATGAACCCATGGCAGAAATCATTGACCAACACGGTCAATCATTTGTTTACTGCAATTTGACAGAAGCAACAGCAAAAGAAGTCATTGAAAGACATGTAATCAATCAAGAGCCAGTATTAAGACTTTTGTTGACAACAAAGAAAGGATAGGAAAACATATGCTAGAAAAAATTCAAGTCATTATTTGTGGTGGTACAGAATGTAGCAATGTCGAATCTGTTTTGATAAAAGACGCATTTGAATCCTATCTTGAGAAGATAGATATGAAAGATGAGGTTGCTCTTGTACTAACAGGCAGCAAGGGTTTATGTCCACTTGGACCAGTTCTTGTTGTTTATCCAGGAGAAATTTTTTATACAGATGTTACCGAAAATGACGTCAAAGAGATTTGCGAAGAACATTTCAAAAGAGGTAAACCAGTTCAACGCTTGATGTATAACGATTTTGATGCTCAAAAGAGAATCAAAAAGAATAGTCAAGTCAAATTCTATGGCATGCAAAAAAGAATTGCACTTAGAAATTGTGGTGTGATTAATCCACTTGATATTAATGAATATATTGCAAGAGATGGATATAAAGCATTAGGAGAGATTTTATTATCATCTTCACCTCAACAAGTCGTTGATGAAATGATTAAATCTGGATTAAGAGGCCGTGGTGGTGGAGGATTCTCTACTGGTAAAAAATGGCAATTTGCTAAAAATTCAGTATCTGACAAGAAATATGTCATCTGTAACGCAGATGAGGGCGATCCAGGTGCATTCATGGATAGAGCTGTTCTTGAAGGAGATCCACATTCAGTATTAGAAGCTATGGCAATTTGTGGATATGCAATTGGTGCAGATCAAGGATATATTTATGTACGTGCAGAATATCCAGTAGCAGTTGAAAGACTTTATCATGCTATTGATGAAGCAAGAGATTTAAATCTATTAGGAGATAATATTTTTAATAGTGGATTTAATTTTAATATCGATATCAGACTTGGTGCTGGTGCCTTTGTTTGTGGTGAAGAAACTGCACTCATCGCATCCATTGAAGGATATCGTGGTATGCCAAGATTAAAACCTCCATTTCCTGCTGTCAGAGGTTTATGGGGCAAACCAACAAATGTCAATAACGTTGAAACATTAGCAAATATTCCAGTCATATTCTTAAAGGGTGCTGATTGGTTCAAATCTATTGGTACAAAAGATTCAAGTGGTACCAAAGTATTTGCTCTTGGTGGAAAAATCAATAATACCGGATTAGTAGAAGTACCTATGGGAACTACACTTCGTGAAGTCATCTATGATATAGGTGGAGGGATTCCTAATAAACGTAAATTTAAAGCTGTTCAAACTGGTGGTCCATCAGGTGGATGTATCACAGAAAAAGATTTAGATACACCCATTGATTTTGAAAACTTAAAAAATCTAGGATCTATGATGGGTTCTGGTGGGATGATTGTCATGGACGAAGATAACTGTATGGTTGACGTCGCTCGTTTCTATCTTGATTTTACAGTTGATGAATCATGTGGTAAATGTACACCTTGTCGTGAAGGAACGAAACAAATGCGTGATATATTAGATCGTATTTGCGAAGGACAAGGAACAATGAAGGATATCGATCAGCTCGAAGTACTTGGTCGCATGATACAAGAAACATCATTATGTGGCTTAGGGCAGACTGCTCCAAATCCTGTTTTATCTACGCTTAAACATTTTAGAGATGAATACATTGCACATGTTGTTGATAAAGCATGTCCTGCAGGTGTTTGTCGTGAATTAACAAACTTCGTTATAGAAGAAAATTGTATTGGATGTACCAAGTGTGCTAGAAATTGCCCAGTTAACGCAATTTCAGGTTGGCCAAAACAAATTCATCGTATCGACATAGATCTTTGTATCGGTTGCGGTGCATGTAAAAAATCATGCCCAGTGAGCGCGATCTCAAGTCAACCTAAACGTCAGGAGGCAAGCATATGATTCAAGATGTCAAATTAACAATTAATGGAAAAGATTATATTGCCAAATCTGATCAAACCATATTAAAGGTTGCTGAGAATAATGGTATTTTTATTCCTAGATTATGTTTCCTTGAGGGGATTCATGAAGAAGGTAATTGTCGTTTATGTTCAGTTAAAGTTAATGGACAACAAAACTTAAAACCTGCTTGTCGTACGACAGTCGAAGAAGGTATGAAGGTTATCACAGATGATCTAGATATCTATCGCTCAGTGTCTGCAAATTTAGAATTACTATCACATAAGCATCGTTTTGAATGTTTTACTTGTTCTAGAGAAGACAATTGTGAATTCTTGGATTTATTAAGAAGATACTCAATTGAAAATGATTTAAATCATATGTACGGATTATACGATAAGCCGCTCTATTTTTCTGATTCTTCAGGAGTTATGGTGCTTGACTCAAGCAAGTGTGTTCTTTGTGGACGTTGTGTATCAACATGTGAGCAACTCACAGGTCTTGGTATTCTTAACTTCAATGAAAGAGGATCTGACACATATGTAGGACCTGCTTTATTCCATAGTTTGGAAGATGCTGGTTGTATCTACTGTGGTAAATGTATTCAAGCATGTCCAACAGGCGCTTTAAGTGAAAAAGATGATGTTAAGAGCTTAGAATATGCACTCCGTGATCCTAAGAAAACCGTTATTTGCCAGGTTGCACCTTCAGTAAGAGCCGCAATTGGTGAAGAATTTGGTTATCCAATGGGTACTAATGTCGAGGGATTAATGTTTGCAGCCCTAAAGGCTTTAGGCATACATCAAATCATGGATACTAATTTCACTGCAGACTTGACCATTATTGAAGAAGGAACAGAATTTATCAACCGTTTGAAAAATGATGGACCATTTCCAATGTTCACATCATGTTCACCAGGATGGGTCAATTTCTTAGAACTCTACAATCCTGAATATATTCCCAATCTATCTTCATGCAAATCACCACAACAAATGGCTGGCGCATTAATTAAGACATACTATGCTGATAAACTTCACTTAGATCCTAAAAATATTGTGTCATTAGCGATTATGCCATGTGTTGCTAAAAAAGAAGAAGCTAGAAGACCAGACATGGGAAGAGATGGTTATCGCGATGTTGATATCGTATTGACAACTAGAGAGCTTGCTCGTTTGATCAAACACAAACAAATTCCATTTACTAAATTAGTACCTTCTAGACCATTTGGAGAACTTGCTGTTTATACAGGAGCAGGTAACATCTTTGGTGCAACTGGTGGTGTTATGGAAGCTGCCCTACGTACCGTTACTGAGATTCTTGAAGATACTGCAACACCTATCGAATTCAAAGAAGTCAGAGGCTTGCAAGATATTAAAGAAGCTACTTATACAATTCAAGGAAAAGAAATCAATGTTGCTGTTGTACATGGTGGTAAAGCCATTAAAACGTTCTTAGCAAACCTTAAAACAAGTGAAAAACAATATCACTTTGTTGAATTCATGGGATGCACAGGCGGATGTATCAATGGTGGCGGACAACCAATTGTTCCTGCAAGAATGTACGAATCTAAAGATATCAGAACTTTAAGAGCTTCTGTTCTATATGATATTGATGATACAGCTGAAATGCGTAAATCTCATCAAAATCCATCTGTCATTAAACTATACGAATCCTTCTTAGGAGAACCAAGTTCACATCTTTCGCATAAACTTCTCCATACACATTATCATGAACGTGAAAGTTATAGTAAAATAAAATAAAGTGACATTCAACAAGAAAGAGGCATTCAATGAAAAAAATCATAATGGTATTACTCATATTGCTTGTTTTAACAGGTTGTACAAAAAAAGAAGAGATTACAATGATTGTTCCATTTGGTGGACCAGAGATAGCTCAGCTTTATCTAGAAGCGAGCGAATATTATCAAGTTGATATTATTCAAGGACCAGATCCTTTAATTGCAGCATTTGGATCTAATACGTATGATGTCATATTTGCTGGATCAAATTTAGGGGCTATCATGTATAATTCTCAACCAGAATACATTTTACTTGCATCAATTGTTTGGGGAAGTACATTTCTTGTATCTACTTCAGACATCCCTGATATGGCAAGTCTTGAAGGAAAAGAAATCATAGCATTTGGTAGAAACTCAACCCCAGATATTATATTAAAGTATTTATTAGCGGAATTTGATGTGAATGCAACCATAACTTACGTTGATTCTGTTGCATCAGCATCAGCAATATTTGTTGCAGATCCCACAAAAATAGTCTTAACTTCTGAACCCGTACTGACCAATCTTAAATCTGCAGTTAGCAATGTCAATATATTAGATTTCCAGGTGCTTTATGGACAAGTTTCAGTAAGTGCTTCATATCCACAAGCAAGCGTCTTTATTAAAGCTGATTTAAGCGAATCAAAGATCAATCAATTAGTTGATGATCTTAAAGACTCAATTGATAAAGTCAACAATGATAGAGAGCAAACAGCTAATCTTGCAGTTGAGTTGAACATAGGTTTGTCTTATGATGTCGTTTACAATTCAATTCCCAATAACAATTTACTGTATGTTTCTGCTCAAGATGCAAAAGCAGCATTGATTGAATACTTCAATCTGCTTGCTGAAACCAATCTTCAGTTAATTGGTGGCATGTTGCCAGACGATAACTTCTATTACGGAGAATAGGTATGAAAAAAGCGATTTGGATGACGAGTTCAATCTTCACATTGTTTCTCATCTGGGTGATTGCCTATGCAATAATCGATCATCCAATCATTTTACCGTTGCCCAATCAAGTTTTTCGTGCGATTATTAGTATATTTTTAAACAAATATTCATTAACTGCTATTTCACTCACAATTTTTAGACTCTTGGTATCCATCGTTTTGTCCGCATTTCTTGGTATAGTTTTTGGGGTAATTTCTGGATTTAAGAGCACAGTTGCGCTTTTTCTAAAGCCATATGTCACTATTCTTAGAACGATACCTGTTATTTCCATTGTTGTCATCCTACTCATTTTATTTGGATTAACCTACACACCTTACTTGATTACATTTTTAATGGTTTTTCCTATCATTTATACAGGTGTTTTAGAAGGATTTCATCAAATGGATACTGAATTGCTTGATGTTTATCGATTGGAACAACACGATTGGAAACTAGCATTAAGATATATTTATTTTCCAATGATTAAGAATTATGTGTTGTTATCATTCTTACAATCTTTTGGATTAGGTATCAAGGTTTTAGTTATGGCTGAGTTTCTTGCTCAAAGTAAAAACTCTATTGGTAATTCAATTTATCTAGCAAAAGTTAATATTCAATATGATTTAGTTTTTGCATGGACGATTATTTTGATTGTCATCTCATTTGTTATTGAATATATGATTCACAAATACCAAAGTAAGCTCAATATTGACTAGAATATAGCAAAAACATGATTTAATTGCTTCGCTTAGTTGTTAAATGTCAACGATTGTTAAATTAAGTAAAAATGTTAAATGAACAACTTCAATATGACTTTTTATAATCATTTTCATATATATATCTGTTGATATTTTTAATTGCTTCATGTATAATAATAGTGTTTCTTCTACCCTTTAGTAGGAGAGACCCGTGAATTAGTCCTAATGTCTACATCCCCCCCCAAGACATTAGGACCTTTTTTATTTTTTTGGGCATGATATGATATAATATAGGTAATTTATAAGCGAAAAGGAGATTAAAAGATGGCTAGTTTTTCCTGTCATTTTAATTCATCAGTTTTAGAATTAAAAACACAATTAGAAATTCTTATCCCTGATGATATCAAGGAAGGTGAAAGAATAAAAGTGCTCTATTTGTTACATGGATATTTTGGTAATCAAACAGACTGGATTCGTTTATCCAATATTGAGTTATACATAAGACCATATAGAGTAGCTGTTGTTATGCCGTCGGTTCATAATAGTTATTACACTGATATGAAATACGGAGCAAAATATTTTACATATATTGCTGAAGAACTCCCTAGATTTATTGAAAACACATTGCCTGTATCAAAGAAAAGAGAAGACCATTATATATGTGGTTTATCTATGGGTGGTTATGGTGCATTAAAAGTTGCACTAACCTATCCAAACAAATTCAAAATGGCAGCAAGCCTATCAGGGGCACTTAATATAGAGCGAATCCAACAATTAAGTGTCAATGATGGAAGATATGATAAATTCATAGGTATTTATGGACAAGAATCTGTTAAGGATACACCTAATGATTTAAAATATCTCATCTCTAATATGAAAAACGCTGATAAGGATGCTCTTGATTTCTTCATTGGATGTGGAACAGAAGATTTCTTATATCAGGATAATCTTGACTTCGTAGCATTTCTAAAAGAACAAAGTGTCAAGCATATTTATGTAGAATCAAAAGGAACACATGACTGGTATTTTTGGGATAGTTATGTTCAAAAAGTGCTAAAATAT
>JAIPGC010000094.1 GCA_021736335.1 Acholeplasmataceae bacterium
CTTAAGAGGAAATAAGCAATTATTCGAATTGTTCATGTCACGTTACGCCTAGGAGGCATATATGAAAACAATTTTAAACGAAAAGCATTTGGAAAGACGAAAACTATTATTCGGATCTGTTTCAGATGAAAACTGGAATGATTGGAAATGGCAAACCTCTAACCGAATCAAGTCAGCCAAAGATTTAAAGAAATATATCAATTTAACCCAAGACGAAGAAGATACTATTCTCAATATCCTTGGTCATTTACGTATGGCGATTACACCATATTATTTGACGTTAATTGATCCCCTTAATCCAGATTGTCCAATTAGAGCTCAAGCAATTCCTTTTGGAAGTGAATTAATCACAGGAAAAAATGATTTATTTGATCCTTTAGCTGAAGATCATGATTCACCAGTTCCTGGATTAACACATCGTTATCCTGATCGTGTACTATTCTTAATCACTGACATGTGTTCTGTTTATTGCAGACATTGCACGAGAAGAAGATTTGCTGGTACTAAAGATGCTGAACTTAAGATTGAACAAATCAACCATGCAATTGATTATATTAAGGAACATGAAGAAGTTACCGATGTGTTATTAAGCGGTGGTGATGCATTCATGGTTAGTGACGAAAGAATCGAATATATCTTAAAGAAACTTAGAGAAATTGATCATGTTCAAGTGATTCGGTTTGGAACCAGAACACCTGTGGTTATGCCTCAAAGAGTAACCGAAAAACTTGTGAATATGCTAAAAAAATATCATCCAATATGGGTGAATACACATTTTAATCATCCAGATGAGTTAACACCTGAAAGCAAGAAGGCAATTGATTTACTCGCTGATGCAGGTATTCCTGTGGGTAATCAAAGTGTTTTACTTAGAGGAGTCAATGATTGTGTTCACATCATGAGAAAACTTGTTAAAGGTTTAATAGCAATTCGGGTAAGACCTTACTATCTATATCAATGTGATCTATCTGTCGGTATTGAACATTTTAGAACATCAGTATCCAAAGGTATCGAAATCATCGAAGGACTTCGTGGACATATCAGCGGATTTGCTGTCCCAACCTTTGTTATCGATGCTCCTGGTGGAGGCGGAAAGATTCCTGTCATGCCTAATTATGTCATCTCACATGCGCCAGGAAAAATCGTACTTCGCAACTTTGAAGGTGTGATTACAACCTATAGCGAACCAGAAAATTATGTGTCTTCATGCACATGTGATGATTGTAAAAATAAAAAATTAGATGGTATCAGTGGTTTGCTTGAAGGTAATCGAATCTCGATGGAACCAGAAAATTTAAAGAGAAAAGAACGGATTAATCGTGAAAAATCTTATTGATGCTGTAGACACATTAGGCATTATTGGACTTTCCAAGAATAGTGGAAAGACGACAACGCTTAATGCGATTCTTAGCATATATGACACCTTAAAACTTGGAATTACATCAATTGGTCTTGACGGAGAAGACTTGGATCAGGTCAATTTTTTACCCAAGCCCAAAATCCATGTTAAAAGAGGTATGGTAGTTGCTACTGCATGCGGATGTCTTGAAGCATCTTTAGTCAAGTATCAAGTCATTGAAAAAACAAAAATGATGACACCTATCGGTCATATCGAAATTGTAGAAATATTAACAGATGGAAATATGGTTATTGCTGGACCAACTACAAATAAGGAACTCAATCATGTCATTAAGATTATGAAAAAACATGTTGATAAAGTGATCATTGATGGAGCATTTAACCGGATGACATTCGCAAATATTGAATTGATAGATGGCATCATCTTGGCTGCAGGTGCAGCAGTTAGTCCTATCATGAGCCAAACGATTGATAAGACTAAGACGATTGTCACTGCTTTCAATATCAAAAAATCATATCGAATTGAAGAGATTCCTGAAGCATCTATTATCATCCAGACAACCTTTCATCGACATGAATTTTATGACAAAAAGATAGAGACGCTTAAGCATGCTCTATCCCAAGTTAACGATAAAATTGATTTGATTTACATTAAAGGTGCAATAACTCCAAGAATGATTCATTACTTCATAGAGAAGATGATCATGCAATTTACACTGATTATTGATGACCCTACAAAACTGTTATTACCTGAACAAGATTTTATGAGTTTGCGTAAACTCAAAATTGAATTAAGCATCATTCATCCTTGTCCCTTACTATGTGTTACGATTAATCCATATAGTCCAAGTGGGGATCATTATGATGAAAAAATATTTAAGAAAGCAATGGAAGATGCCATCGATGTACCTGTGTTTAATGTAATGGATCAGGAGGGATTTCATGTCTAAACTCAATTTAAATCAAACAACAATTAAAGAGTGTAGATCCTATGCTTTTGATATTGCTACACAAGTTCAATCATTTATTGATCAACATACAACCGTCTCGGTAGAACGTTCTATTTTACGTTTACTGGGTATTGATGGGGTTAATGATTTTGGTGTTCCATTCGTCAATGTTGTTGTTGATCATATCAAAAATAAAGCGGATTTATCGTTGGGTGTTTGTCATTATCTATCATATGAAATTCACAATTCTAAGACATCCCCACAAGAGATTGCAAAGCAGATTTCACAGGGCAATCTGGATTTATCGGTTTACTCTAAACAAGTGAAAAGCCCTTACTTAAAGGATTTAACACCATACTTCAATCAAGCTTTAATGAAAATAGAGAAGATGAAAGATATTCGTAGCGAGTGGATCAAACAGACACCTGCCAAAGATACTCCAAGCAAATATGTTATCGTTGCTACAGGTAACATTTATGAAGATATCAAGCAAGCAATCTCCGCAGTTCGAAGAGGTGCTGAGATTATTGCTGTGATTAGAAGCACGGGACAATCCTTATTGGACTATGTACCTTTTGGGGCAACCACAGAAGGATTTGGCGGTACATATGCAACTCAAGAAAATTTTAGATTGATGAGAAATGCATTAGATGAAGTTTCTTTGGAAGAAAAGCGATATGTCAAATTAGTGAATTATGCATCTGGTTTATGCATGCCAGAAATTGCAGCTATGGGTGCTATGGAACGATTAGATATGATGCTTAACGATTCTTTATACGGTATCATCTTTAGAGATATCAATATGAAAAGAACATTTATCGATCAATATTTTTCAAGAGTATTAGGTGCCTATTCGAATATGATCATCAATACAGGTGAGGATAATTATTTAACGACATCTGATGCTGTTGAGCATGCACATACAGTTTTGGCTTCTCAGTTCATCAATGAGCAATTTGCTAAAAAGGCTTTGATGGATGAATCGCTTATGGGGCTAGGTCATGCTTATGAAATCAGTCCTGAAATAGAAAATAGTTTTTTACTTGAGCTTGCACAGGCAGAAATGTCAAAAGAGATATTTCCTTTGGCACCACTTAAATATATGCCACCAACAAAGCATATGACTGGAGATATATTCAAAGGATCAGTTCAAAATGCATTATTCAATATTGTTGCTGTTACATCGCATCAATCGATTCATCTCTTAGGGATGATGACTGAGGCTATTCACACACCATTCATGAGTGATCGTGCTTTAGCTTTAGATAATGCATCATATATTGAAAAAGCCTTTAAGGATTTCGGCAACGAAATCACATATCGTGCTGATGGATTGATTGTTAAAAGAGCCAATGAAGTGTTAAATCATGCACATGAATTACTATTTCAAATTAAAAATGATGGTATGTTTAAGACACTTGAAAAAGGTGTATTTGCTGGAATCTCAAGACATGAACTAGGTGGTAAAGGATTAGATGGTGTATTTGTCAAACACAAAGATTATCAAAATCCAATCATCGACTACTTCATTCAATCATTGAAGGAGAAGAACAATGTCAAATAAAATGAAAATGATTCGTCCATATGGCGATACGCTTAATGATGGGAAAGTTCAACTTAGTTTTTCTCTACCAATGCCATGCAATGCACTTGGTGAAGAAGCTGCCAAAAAAATGGCTTTAGAAATGGGTATTCATAATCCTTCAGTTGTACATAGTTCATCCTTAAGTGACAACTTTAGTTTTTATATCATCTATGGCACAGTGAGCCATCAAATAGATATCGATCAACTTCGTGTTGTTGAAGTTGAATCAAAATCAATGAGTCAAGAAGAGGTAGAAATCTTTATTGAAGAAAACTTTGAGACACACTTGGTATTCATCGGAGCGTCAACAGGAACCGATGCACATACAGTAGGTATAGATGCCATTATGAACATGAAAGGATATCATGGTCACTATGGATTAGAAAGATATAAGGGTATTCATGCCATCAATTTAGGTGGACAAGTAGATAATGAAACGCTTTTAGAAAAAGCGATTGAATATCAAGCTGATGTTATCCTAATCAGTCAGACCGTCACTCAAAAAGATATCCATATTCAAAATTTAACGAATTTTATTGAGTTGCTAGAAGCAGAAAATAAACGAGATCAATTCATCGTCATCATTGGTGGAGCTAGAATCAATCATGGACTAGCAAAAGAACTTGGATACGATGCTGGATTCGGATCCAAAAAATACGCTAATGATGTTGCTAGCTTTGCTGTTCAAATGATGAGAGATCAACAGAAGAAACCAAAGCCTAAGATTTAATGGCTTAAATATGGTAGAATGGAAGTATAAAAATAAGGAGGTTGCTTATGAAAATTTATACTAAAAGAGGAGATTTTGGACAAACAGATCTCATGTTCAAACGTGTAAGTAAAGCTGATTTACACATTTCAGTTAATGGAGCAATCGATGAAGCTATGGCATTTATTTTGATGTCAAAACATGCCATTGAAGACCAAGAAATCAAGAAAGACTTGGATCAGATTCATGATCACTTATTTTCAATTTGTTATGAAATTGCGTTAAGCGAAAAAACAAAATATAAAACAACCGAAAGTGATACCAATTGGCTAGAATCAAGAATAGATCATTATGATAAGCTTCTTAAACCACTGAGTAAATTTATCAAACTCGATCAAACACTAGCTGCTTCTTGGTTAAATCTTGCAAGGGTTACGATTAGAAGAGCGGAAAGAGAATTAGTCTTATTAGCATCAAAAGAAGAGATTAATGTCTTTACTTTGGCGTATATCAACCGCTTATCGGACTATTTATTTACATTAGGAAGAGTATTTGATGAACTCTAAGTTACACATGGAGGTGTATTTGCTTGGATAAAATAAAAGTTATTATTTGGGGATTTGGAGCAATGGGACAAGGCATGGCTGAAATGCTTCTTAACAAGAAAGGTGTTCAGATTGTCGGTGTCTGTGATATGAATCCAAGACTAGATAAACACAATTTTTTAGATGTATTGGGCATTGAAGCCGATCATGATCCTGTAGTTATTCAAAGCAACATCGATCATCTTTTGGGAACAACAAAAGCTGATGTTGTTTTGCTTTGCACAGATAGTTATGTCAAAGGTGCTTTTGAGAAGATTAAAAAGATTGTTATCAGTGGTATGAACTGTATTTCCACAGCAGAAGAAATGGCATATCCTTATGCGAATGAACCAGTTCTTTCAGCTCAAATTGATCATCTAGCAAAAGTTTATGGTGTCACTGTACTCGGTACAGGGATCAATCCAGGATTTATCATGGATTTGCTTGTTATAGCTTTGACAGGGACGATGACTGATGTCAAGCATATTGAAGCTAAAAGAGTGAACAGCTTAAGTCCTTTTGGACCAACTGTTATGCATGAGCAAGGTGTCGGTA
>JAIPGC010000095.1 GCA_021736335.1 Acholeplasmataceae bacterium
TCTGCTTTGCTTAAACATTCCATGATTTCTTCAAATAAAGGAAATACGGTGCTTAATTTTGTATTAAATCCGAGTAATTCAAAATCACCCACTTGAAGTTTACACAATAGTTTTCCCCAAAGTGCACGCTTTGCACATGGGTCAACTTCAAGTGCTTCTTCGAAAATCTTACTTGCTCTGCTATATTTACCTGTTTTAAGGTAAAGGA
The DNA here is from genome assembly GCA_021736335.1 of Acholeplasmataceae bacterium. Lineage (GTDB taxonomy): Bacteria > Bacillota_I > Bacilli_A > Acholeplasmatales > Acholeplasmataceae > Peloplasma. The sequence goes on from JAIPGC010000095.1 coordinate 209, forward strand.
CTTCAGCATTCTTGATTTTATTTTCTAAAATCGGATCAATTTTATATCCTTCAGGAACTTTGGTTCCTCTTTTTTGAATGACTGTACTTTCTGCTGAGGCTTCACCTGGTGCTTCTTCGATGACTTCTACCTTTTTAGCTTTAGTCTTCTCAGCTTTTTTTAAAGCTGGTTTGGAATCTTTCCATACTTGATCAATGAGTGTACCTTCGGTAACATAATGCTTCTTCTTATATCTATCCTTAGCAAGCTCTAAAACCTTGAGATAATATCTATTCTGTATCGGTTGGTCATCACTATATCGATTTAAAATCGGCATATATCTTGGCTGACCTGTACCTTCGGTATAGATGATGCCATAGCTACATAAAAATGCTCCCCAATAGGCTTCAATCAATTCGGGGTGTTCGTGAATGAGTGCTTCATAATCATCTAAGGCTTCATTAAATTGTTTTAAATTTTTCTTAGTATCAGCAACCGACAGCAAATACATGACCTTTTGATCATATGTAGCATCGACATAATGTTCGTTTTTGCATTTAGGGCATTGAAGTAAACCTGGAAGTAATTCATTCTTTTTTTCAAGTCTTTCACCACAATAAGGACAATCTGGAAATATTCTGACTTTCATCTTCTGCATTTGTATCACCTCGAACAGTCATTGATTATATATATTATCTAATTCTTTGGTTTCATTATATCATAACACTTTAATGAATGTAATTTATCGAATGCTATGATTATTCATTCATGAATACGTGTTATCCATAAAAATCTGTACATAATGTTGATTACCTGTTGACTTTATGACAGATAGTTACTAAAATTAAGGTATCAAAATATGGAGGATATAAATTATGCCAAGAAGAATTACTGAAGATTGTACTTGCGATGGATCATGTGTAGAAGTTTGCCCAGTAGATTGTATCGCTGAAGGTTCACCTATTTTTATTATTGATGAAGATATCTGTATTGATTGCGGTGCATGCCAAGCTGTATGTCCATCAGATGCAATTATTGAAGTATAGTATTTAACCAACAAAAGGATATTAAAAAATATGATTCTGATCATTCAGAGTCATATTTTTTGTTATATGAAAAGAAAAAGGCATTTGTATGCCTTCATTATGATTTCTTTTTGAGTTCTAAAATTGAATGATATAAATCTTCAGCTTGTTTAAGATCAAGCACTTCTTGTGCTTTTTTACTCTTTAGAGCTTGACTGAAAGCTAGAGGATACTCTACAGGGACATGAACTGTTTTGACAGCTAAGCTACCTCTGCCTGTAAAAACAATGTATGAGAAGAATGGTACATCTGTATTGAGCACTTTCTTTAATGAATAGATGTGGCCAGAATTTTGTTTGATTGGACTATAGAATTTCTTTTTGATCTTACCATGTTCTAAGGTCTGTTCCCATTCGGTATCTGATTCTTTACCATAAATGATACCTGCCATGTTTTCGGTTTCAATCACGTGAATACCTTGTTTGTTAACAACGATATGATCAACATGAACCTCATGTGTACCGTCAACAAATGTCAAATCACTGATAACAAATTTCCCTTTTTTAGGTTTACTGCCTCCAATGAATAACCTAATCACCCATTCACCTGTTAAACCTTTACCAACTGGAGAAACGAAAAATACAGCAACTGCTATTAAAATAAAAACTGGAATAAAAAACCACATTTAAATCGCCTTCTTTGCTAGATATATTTTTTACATGCTACTAGTATTTTAACATAATTTTTGTTTAAATAGTTAACTTTTTAAGTAATCTTTTGAAATGATGTTTATCCTTTGATTTCTACCTTTTCAATCACATAATAGATATAGATCATCCATCCAATCAATCCTACATGAAGGATATCATTGGCTGAAAACCAAATCTGATAATTCTCATATAACCCTTCAGGAATCCCACTATAGAAATAGATAAAGTAAACGACATTAATTGCTAGCATCATAAGCCAAACGATGATTAATCCCTTATCTAGATCATTGGCATGTCTTTTATACCGTTTGATATTTAACACAAAGAATGAAATAAAATAAAGAACAAAGAAAATCAAGAAATACTCATAGGTTATCAAGAAATAGATTTCTGCTGCAACACCTAATAATAAGGTCGCACTATACGTCAACAAGCCAATCACTGAAAGATTCCTATAAAATTTCTTATCATCCCCATGAAGTGCTTTAACCGATACGGCATATGCCATGACTGTGATGCTAATCGCTGTAATGAAAAGATAAGCAAGCTCAAACCATGATGTAAACAAGCAATATGCTTGCCCTTCACACTTCAATTCATAGCCTAAGCCTTGATAACTTGTTCCAGCTAATAAAGTTCCTATTCCCCATAAAATTAAGGATAAGCCCCAAAGATATTTGGTTTGATTGTGTGTTTTTTTAAAAAGCTTCACACCAAAGATGATGGTGATAACACCTAATAAGTAGACTAAAAATGTTGAAGATGGTGTGATGATGATGATATTTCCTACTTCTATATAGGGTATAGAATCTAGATATTCACCTGGTGTGATTAATGGATTTGCTAAAATAGATACAGGAAATATGGCAAATAAAATTAAAACAACAATAAATCCAGCTAACGCTATGATCTTCTTTTTCATTGTTTTTCCCAAGCCTTTCTTAAAAAGTGAGCGACCATCTTGGGTTGTCTATCTCTTGAAAATACGCCCTTTTTATTACCATTGATTCTGGTGAGTCCTTGTTTGGTTTGAAAATCTGCAAAATTCCAAACATGTTCACCAATAATGAAATCAAGTTTTTCAATGACCTTTTTATAAGCCTCGATTAATTCAACTTGAAATTCTTCACTAAATGCAACTGATGGCAACTGATGAAGTCCCATTACCGTATCTGCTCCAAATTCTGTAAGCATCATCGGTTTATGAAACTTATTATAATATGAGACAAATGCTTCGAGAAGTTTCTCTGGAATCACTGATAAATCTGCAAAATCAACATACCATCCGATATATCTGTTAAGTCCAATCACGTCTGCTAATTGAGCAACCTTATTATCATTTCCACCTACCCATTCAACAATCATTAATGGTAAAGATGTTTTTAATCTTGCATGAGCAAATACTTCATTAAAATAATATAAAGCATGCTCTTCATGCGTATTTGCTTCATTAGCCAATGAATACATGATCACAGATGGATGATTTTTGTCTCGATCAATCAGTTCATTAAATTGTTTTTTATAAACTTCGATAGAATTTCTATTGACGGTTTCTTCATTAAATACTTGCTTATTACTCCAAAAATTGAGACCAACAGCTGGCATTTCATTGATAATCAAGATACCCATTTGATCTGCTAGATCATACATTTCTTCTGCATATGGATAATGACTGGTTCTAAATGAATTGGCATGTATCCATTTAAGCAATGAGAAATCTCTGATATTTAAGGCTGATATGCTCCCTTTACCAACAGTAATGTGGTCTTCATGCATACCAAAACCCTTCAGGTAAATGGGTTTATCATTGAGTAATAATTGTTTACCTTTGATTTCTACTTTTCTAATGCCAAATTTTTCCTCATAGACATCATGTGCTGTTTCAACACGCAATTTGTATAATATACCTTTACCGATATCCCAAAGTTTTGGATTTATGACATTGATTTGGTCTTTAATCGAAGATGAGGAACCGATAGGTTTACCATCAGGATCTATAAGTTCTACTTTTCTCACCTGATCAGTTGTATCAATCTCATAGTCAACTAATGTCAATGAATATTGATGTATGGTTTTTATCTTAATATCCTTAATGTGATAAAAAGGAACACAATAAAGATAAACATTTCGGTGTAATCCTATCAGATTAGCAAAATCATAATGAATGGTTTGTTTTGGCTGATTCTTTTCATAAGTAATCTCACCAATCGGTAATGTCTGATAATCAAGTCTCGTATCCAAGATGATACTCAATCTGTAATCTGTTTGATCTTCTTTGATTGGTAACTCTAAATCTATTGGTAAAAATCCTCCATTATGAGCACCAATTAGAATACCATCAAGATAAACCTCTGATCGGTTGCCTGCAGCACCAATTCTAATTTTCCAAATGACATCCATCACATTTTTAGGGATAGAAATGATTTTCTCATAACAGACCTTACCCACAAAATCTCTTTCATCCTTTGATGTGAATAGCTCATTAAAGCTAGAAGGCACACCAATTAATCTTGGTTCTATTAATGGTTGATTAGGATGATAATTCAATTCAACATAATTGAAATTCCAAATACCATTTAAAGAAATGGCAATTCTTTTTTCATTTGTTTTCGGATAGAGCATATAAGCCTCCTAGAATCTTTACTTTTCTAATTGTTCTAAAAACAAACAATAGATATCATGATGTGCTTTATAAATATTGATTGGCTTTAAATTTTTATCTAGCCAAACAAGTTTAGTTATCCCTTGATTAATCAGTTCATCTAATCCATTATAGACATCATATTTAAAAGTCATTCTCACTTTGGTAAATTCGATTAAACTTGTAACAACCTTAATTGACTCTCCAAAACGTGAAGGCTTGATATAATTGAGTTCCATATGGACCATAGCTAGTCCTACGCCTCTTTGTTCTATTTCATGGAATGGAAGTCCTATATCCTTACAAAACTTAACTCGAGCCATTTCATACCATACAGGATAGACTGAATGGTGAATAATCCCCATCTGATCTGTTTCTGCATATCTTGGATCTATTTTAATTTCTGATTTCATAAACACCTCTATCATTCTTTGATAATCATAGTATAACATATCAGAAAAAAAGCACTCAAATGTATTTGAGCACTTCTAAATCTTAGCATCATCTATTTTTATTTCTTGAAAATAATCTTTTTTAATCCTTTGAAGATTCTTCCATTCACCAGATATAATAAACCATCTGATAAATCTTTAGAAACCTTGCCTTCAGACATTCTTTGCAGATTTCTATATGGGAGTTCTCCAAGCATTTGTTCCATCATTTTTTCTGCAGTGTCATTACCTTGAGTCATTTGTTTCTTAAATTGTTTAACAACAGTTTTCTTTAAAATATTACCAAAGAAAGTATGACTGATTTCATTTAATGTAGAATTTTGATGATAAGGTTTCATTGGTGGATATGGGCATACGTTTCTACCCAATAACTTTTCAAAATCCACTTGAGAGGGTTTAAATGTTGAATCAATTCGATCATAAACTGATAAAGCTTCTTTCTCAAGTTTTTCTCCATGAATGAAGATTGTTTGTCTTAAATGAATATCCTCGACTGAACTACCTAAGAGTATTTCATATTCGCCTTCTTCAACAATCCAGTCTTTACTCTTTACATCATAAAATGCAAATGCTACATAAGGCAGTGTGAACTCGGCAGACACCACTTCATGTGGATTGATACTGAGTTTGGTAAAATCCTTTAATTCTTTAAAAGGTTTATAAACCGATGGATTTAAATGTCTGATATAAAGCTG
>JAIPGC010000096.1 GCA_021736335.1 Acholeplasmataceae bacterium
ATTATTTTCGTTTTATCTTTAGGTATTAAAAAAGATACCGTTATTGATATAGCAGCTGAAGGTGAAGACGAAGTTGAAGCAGTTAATCAATTGGTAGCATTAATCGAAAATGGATTTGGTGAGCTTTAGATCATCGTTTAGATAATTATCAGCATATTAAGGATGTAGTGCTTGCACTAGATCCTTTTTTTTGTGTTCTTTGGGGTTATATCAAAGACATTATTGTGGTAGAATAAATCTATAAAGAAAGCGTTATCATTTTTTTTGATTACCATATTAAACATAGAAATATATCACTCGAGGTGGAACCATGATTATATTAAACGGTCAATCATTAACTTTAGATTTATTACATCAAATTGCAAGAAAACATGAAAAGGTTTCGATTGCCAAAGAAAGTCAAGAGCTTGTTATAAAAGCTAGTCTTTTTGTTGAAAAGGTCGTTGAAGATGGACAAGCTGTCTATGGTATTAATACAGGATTTGGACATCTTGCAAATGTCATCATAGACAAGCATCAGGTAAAAAAACTTCAAGAAAACTTACTTAAGAGTCATGCCTGTGGTGTAGGACAACCGTTATCTATTGATATCGTTAGGGCGATGATGGTCCTTAGAGTGAATGCTTTGATTAAAGGATATAGTGGTATCCGTCTATGTACTATCCAAAAGCTCATCGAAATGTTAAATAAGGATGTCACTCCTGTTGTTTTTGAAAAGGGAAGTTTGGGAGCGAGTGGAGATCTTGCCTTACTTTCTCATATGAGTTTACCTATTATCGGTCTTGGAGAAGTTTTTTATAAGGGACAAAGAATGAATACGCTAGAAGCCTTTGCTCAAGCTGACATCAAACCTGTTGAAGAACTTTATGCTAAAGAAGGATTAAGTTTGATCAACGGCACACAAGCAATGAGTGCGATTGGTGGGCTGGTATTATATGACAGCTTAAAATTATTGAAATATGCAAACCTTTCTTTATCCATGTCAATGGAAGCTTTAGGTGGTGTCATCGATGCATTTGATCCTAGAATTCAAGAGGTCAGAGGTCAAAAAGGACAAATCAAAGCTGCACAAGAAATGAGAGATAATTTAAAAAATAGTAAACACATTACACATCAAAATGAACTCAGAGTCCAAGATGCATATAGCTTAAGATGTGCACCTCAAGTTCACGGTGCTATCACTGATGCTATGGAACATGTGCTTGATATTGTTGAAAGAGAAATGAATGCAGTTACGGATAATCCGATTTTATTTGAAGATAAAGAACAAGCTATTAGTGCTGGTAATTTTCATGGTGAGCCATTAGCTTTAGCCTTTGATTATTTAGGCATTGCAATTGCTGAGCTTGCAGGTATAAGTGAACGCAGAATTGAACGGATGGTCAATCCTAATTTATCAAACGGACTTCCTCCATTTTTAGCAAAATGCTCAGGATTGAATTCAGGATTTATGATTGTACAGTACACATCTGCATCTCTTGTAAGTGAAAATAAAGTACTTGCTCATCCAGCATCTGTTGACTCCATTCCATCATCTGCAAATCAAGAAGATCACGTATCTATGGGATCTATTTCTGCAAGAAAGGCTCAATCCATTTTAGAGAACTCAAGAAAGGTCATAGCTATGGAACTCTTAACTGCAGCTCAAGCTATAGACTTTCGAGAAAAAGCCCAATTAGGCGATAAAACAGCTAAAGCTTATGATTATATTCGTTCGATTATTCCATTTATAGAACATGATGAAGTCATGTATCCATACCTACATAAAGCTGAAGATATCCTTTTAGATGAAGCATTTGAAAACCATATATTTTCAAAGGGGGATATGCATGTATAAAGATTTAGAAATCAATTTGGATCAGATTTTTAATCAATTACCTCCCTATCCTGAATTTGATCCAAATATCAGAAGAGCACCAAAAAGAGAATTGGTGTTAACTGATTCAGAAATAGAGTTGGCAGTTAAAAACGCACTCAGATATTGTCCTGCTGCTTGGCATCAGGAATTAGCAATAGAATTTACTTTAGAACTGTTGACCAAGGGACGTATTTATGGTTATCGCTTTCGTCCTAGTAATCGCATATATGGTAAGCCTATTGATGCGTATCAAGGACAAACAATAGAAGGACAAGCATTTCAAGTGATGATTGATAACAATCTTGATTTCGAGGTAGCCTTATATCCATATGAGTTAGTTACGTATGGTGAAACCGGACAGGTTTTTCAAAATTGGATGCAGTACCATCTTGTAAAAAAATATCTGGAAATCATGAATGATGAGCAAACATTAGTGATTATGTCTGGTCATCCTTTGGGATTGTTCAAATCAGGAAAGCTTTCACCAAGAGTCATCATCACCAATGGATTGATGATTGGACAATATGATGATGCTCAAGGATTCCAAAGAGCATCAGCTTTAGGTGTTGCAAACTATGGACAAATGACAGCAGGAGGATGGATGTATATTGGTCCACAAGGCATTGTTCATGGAACATATTCAACGCTGCTCAATGCTGGAAGAATGAAGCTAGATATTGATTCTAAAGATAATCTATTAGGAAAATTATTTGTTTCCTCTGGTCTAGGTGGTATGAGTGGTGCTCAAGGTAAAGCTATTGAAATTGCTGGTGGTGTTGGCATTATTGCTGAAGTTGACTTATCTCGAATTCAAACTAGATTTAAGCAAGGATGGGTTTCTTTGATTGCAAAAACACCAGAAGAAGCTTTTAAAGAAGCTGAACAAGCAATCTATCACAAGGAAAGTAAGGCAATTGCTTTTTATGGGAATATCGTTGACCTTTTAGAATATGCGGTAGAAAATCATAAACATATCGATCTCTTAAGTGATCAAACAAGTTGCCACGCAGTATATGATGGTGGATATTGCCCACAAGGCTTATCTTTTGAACAAAGAACAGATCTATTAAAAAATGATAAAAAACAATTCATAGAACTCGTCAATCAAAGTTTAAAGAAACATTATGACATGATACATAAACTTGTAGAACAAAAAACATATTTCTTTGACTATGGCAATAGTTTTCTTAAAGCTATTTACGATTCAGGAATTAAAGAAATATGCAAAAATAAAGAAAATGATTTAGATGGATTTGTCTATCCTTCTTATGTTGAAGATATCATGGGACCCATCTTATTTGATTATGGATACGGACCATTTAGATGGGTATGTCTATCTGGACATGCTTTTGACCTAGAAAAGACTGATCAAGCTGCAATGAACTGTATAGACTTAAACCGCAGATTCCAAGATTTAGATAATTACAATTGGATAAGAGATGCGAAAAAGAATCAGCTTGTTGTTGGTACACAAGCAAGAATTCTTTATCAAGATGCATATGGCAGATTAAAAATAGCGCTTAAATTTAATGAGATGGTTAGAAACAAGGAAGTCGGCCCAATCATGCTTGGTAGAGACCATCATGATACGGGAGGTACAGACAGCCCATTTAGGGAAACATCAAACATCAAAGACGGTTCCAATGTCATGGCTGAAATGGCAACTCAGGTTGCTTTAGGAAATGCTTCTAGAGGTATGAGCCTAGTTGCTCTACATAATGGTGGAGGTGTTGGGATTGGTAAAGTCATCAATGGTGGTTATGGCATGGTTTTAGATGGTTCTAATAGAGTTGATGAAATTTTGAAATCAGCTATGCTATATGATGTGATGGCTGGTGTCTCAAGAAGATCATGGGCAAGAAATGAACATGCCATAGAGACAGCTAGACTGTTTAATGAAATGGATAATAACTCAATGATTACAATGCCTCATCTAGCAGATGATCAATTGATAAGAAGAGCTATTTTAATAGCAAAGAAGGAGATTAAGTGATGAATCCTATCGTACAATGCGTTCCAAACATCTCTGAGGGCAGAGATATAGGCAAAATCAACTATATTACTGCACCTCTTAAAAATCAAGAAGGATTTAAATGCATCAGCGTCGAACCGGATCAAGATTATAACCGAAGTGTCATTACCTTAATCGGAAATCCGCAAGCTATGATCGAACCTTTAATTGAATTTTTTAGAAGAGCAGTTGAAAAAATAGATATGACTAAGCATCACGGTGAACATGCAAGAATGGGTGCTGTTGATGTGGTCCCATTTATTCCAATATCAGATGTCACCATCGAGGCTTGTATTGAATATGCAAACCAACTATCTAGAATCGTAGCAACATTGTTTAATGTTCCAATCTTTTTATATGCAAAAGCAGCAACATCACCATCACGCATTAATTTACCTGATATCAGAAAAGGTGAATTTGAAGGCATGTCAGAAAAAATCAAAGATTCAGAATGGAAGCCTGATTTTGGACCTCAAAAAATGCATCCAACATTTGGTGTTACAGCAATTGGTGCTAGAATTCCACTCATTGCTTATAATATCGATTTGAATACAACAGATGAAAAAATAGCAAGTGCAATCGCAAAAGCTATCAGACAATCAAGTGGTGGATTTCAGTATATTCAAGCTGGACCTGTCTTTTTAGATCAAAGAAATCATGTACAAGTTACAATGAACATTCTAGATTATAAGAAAAACCCTATCTACCGAATCATAGAAACAGTAAAGATGGAAGCAAAACGATACCATGTTACAGTTACAGGTTCAGAGATTGTTGGATTATGCCCAAAAGATGCACTCTTGGATTCTCTTAAATATTATTTGAGTGTCAATCAAATACCATTTGATAAACAAATGAGTCTTAGTGAGCTATCAGAAGATAGCATTAAATATTTGCAATTAAGAGATTTTAATGTATTTAAAATCATAGAAGCTCATTTATAAGGAGGACTTATGAACGCAGATTTAATCATTTTTAATATTGGTGTGCTCTATACACCCTATATCAAACCTCCTGTTAGAGGAAGCAACATGTCTAAAATCAAGGAAATCAAAAATGCATTTATAGCGATTCAAGATGGTATCATCATCGATTTTGGCGATCATGATTATGTCAATTACATTTCACCTAAAACAGTTGTCCATGATGCAAGAAGACAAATTCTTTTACCAGGACTTATAGATTCTCACACGCATTTGGTTCATGCGGGAACAAGAGAAGATGAATATGCAAAGCTTAGAGCAGGCACTCCGTATTTAGATATCTTAAAAGCTGGTGGAGGGATATTAGGAACTGTAGAAAAAACAAGAAGTGCTTCATTTGAAGAGTTATTACGTCATGCATGTGGATCTCTTTCTGAAATGATGCTCTACGGTGTGACTTCAGTTGAGGCTAAAAGTGGATATGGACTTAATCTTGAAACTGAGGTCAAACAACTCAGAGTTGCTCGTAAAATCAGTGAGAAACACCCTGTAAGACTCATCTCAACATATATGGGAGCGCATGCTATTCCCAAAGAATACAAAAACAACAATCAAGGGTATATAGATCAATTGATTGAAGATATGAAATGTATCAAAAGTGAAAAACTAGCTGAGGCTGTGGATGTCTTTTGTGAAACTGGAGCATTTTCTCTTGCTGAAACGAAGACAATCTTAGAAGAAGCTAAAAAATTAGGGTTTAAAATCAAACTTCATGCTGATGAAATAGATGCTTTAGGTGGTGCAGGACTAGGTGTTGATCTTGGAGCAAC
>JAIPGC010000097.1 GCA_021736335.1 Acholeplasmataceae bacterium
CTATTTGCTGGATCTGCTCGACCTGTCATACCTAATTCTGTTCCATAATAAAGATTTGGTGATCCAGGCAAGGTGAATTGCATGATTTGAGCTAATTTTTGATCTTTTTCTCGTGGTAGAATATGACGTAATCTTGGAACATCGTGATTATCTAAAACATTCCAGGATTTAAGAATGTTTTCTATGCTGCCATCTTCAATCACCTTGGCAATCATTTGTGATACTCGCTCTGGCTTAATCTCATTTCTTAGACATCTAATAAGTAGTTCTCGAAATGTAAAATTCATTACGCCATCAATTGATTTAAACCAATCTTGTGGGTAATTCCATATTTCTCCAACAACCATAGAACCAGGTTTTTCTTCATGGGCTGCCGCTGTGAGTTCAGCAAGAACTTCAAAGCCTAAATCAAAAGCAACATCTAATCGCCAACCATCAATACCAAGTTTCAGATATGTCTTAATGACAGAATCACTTGATCGATAGATATAATCACGAACTTCAGGATTTTCAAGATTGAGTTCAGGCAAACTCTTTACATCTGCCCATAAGCGAACACCATCCTCGTATTTCGGATTGAAATCAAACCAGTTATGTTTAGGATTTTTTGGATTTCTTGCTTCCTGATATAAAGAAGAAGAAACTCCAACGTGATTGAAAACACCATCTAACATGATTTTCATCTGGTTATCATGGAGCTTATCAGACAGTTTTTTTAAATCTTCAAACGTTCCAAATTCGGGTGATATCTTCAGATAATCACTGGCATCATATTTATGATTGCTCAAAGAGTAATGAATAGGATTTAAATATAGAACATCGATACCTAGACTCTTGATATAATCAAATTTATTATAGAGACTCTTTAAATCTCCACCCCAATATTCTAACTCATGCATATAGTATTTCACATCATTTTGAAATGGACCTCTTTTGGGAGAATCATTCCAAGACATGATTTTTTTAGGTGATAGATATAAATCAAGTTTTTGACTTAATTCCTTCGATGGTGAAAAACGATCAACAATGACTTGATAGACTATTGCTCCATTTCGCCAATCTTTTTCCCTTTTTAAATAAATGTCTGGTTGACTCATTATTATGCCTCCATGATAGTATAGTTAAATATTGATTCATTTATGTCTTACAACTTCAAATCTTTGCATCGTATAAGGATAATCTTCTTTGATACCGCCTTTTCTTAAAGCAATGCTAACTTGTTCTTCTGGGGTATCAATCCCTTCTAGATTAGGAAGCAACAAACCACTCTTTCCACCAAATCTGACTATCACACCATAGCGCTTAACATCAAGTTCATCGATTGATTGAATCAGTTCTGGTTGTCCTAAGACATCAACACTGTAGACAAGATATGGCAATTCACGCTCAGAAACAGAGTTGAATCTGTAATCCTGTGTCCCTGAGCTGATGGCATTTTGAATGATTTCATCAGCGATGCAATGTGTTGTGGGATGTATTGTCCCTATGCATCCTCTTAATCTCTCATCCATCTTAATTGATACAAACACTCCAGCTTTCTCGTTAATCAGTTCATCAGTCAAATCGTAAGGACGCTTTAAAGGTTTTCCATATTTTATAAAATATTCTAAGGATTGTCTTGCAAGACTGACAAATGCATCTTCGTTTTTCTTGATTTTATTGAGCTTCTTTTTTTCAGTTGCTTCGTAGATTTGATCAAAGTGTCTACTTTCATCAAATCCTACAATATTAAATGATGCTACTGCATATCCCACACCAAAAGGTCCTTCATAGGACATAAGATTTGACTCAATCTTTTTACCATCAAGTGCGCCTGCCATCATAATAAATGATCTCAAGCCACATTCTGCAGCTTTCTCACAGAAATCTTCATCAAAGGTTAGCAATTTCATAAAGTTTCCTTCGCTGATTGCTTTGGTTAGTTCTTCATCAAAGATTGGACCTTCTTTTGATAATCCGTAAGGACCATCCTTTTTTAATTTATGTGACAAATCACCACTAGCAATCCAGATGACTTTTTTATCAGATTGATTAATAGCTTCCTCAATTGCTTTACCATAACGATAGTGAACAAGAGGAGAAAAACTAGATAAAGAGATGCGAACCAATTTGTAACTCTGGTAATACTGGTTTACAAAATATAGAGGAACCATTGTTCCATGATCAAGAGATTTATCCTTTTGTCCGGATGTCCCAGCCTCAATATGATATTTTTGAGCATTTGAAATCATTAAGTTAACTAAATCAGTATCGTAATCCACTTTCATTTTAACTGAAGGTGCGCCAAACATTCTAAAATCACCTTCTGCAGATCGACCTGGTGAAATATGGAAATAATCAGAATACAACACTGAATGTGGTGTTGATAAAATAATCGTGTCTGGTTTGAGTAAAGCAATTTGCTTTGCTACAACCTGATAAGCATCAATCGTTTTTTGAATTTGTAATTGCTCACCTCTACCAATTTCGTTAACAATAAGAGGAGGATGAGGAACGATATAAGCACCAATTAAAGCCACAATATCAACTCCTTTTTTATTTAAATATTACCAATATGAATAGTCTTCATACCTGCATCTTTTCCTATATCATAAGCCATGATTAGTGTATCCAAAGGTGTGACTGCAACATTTTCCATCTGCCAAGCAGGAAAGAAGCGAGAAATATGCCAAGGTACATTTTGTCCAAGCTCAGAAACAAGTGCTTGAGCAATCTCTAGTATTTGTTCCCTTTGATCATTAATTCCGGGAATAACTAGTGTAGTGACTTCAAGATGAACACCAGCTTCTTGTAGTTGTTTCATATTTTTCATGACTTGTGTGGCTTTTCCACCACAATATTTCTCATACATTTCATCATTAGGTCCCTTGTAATCAATATTTGCAGCATCTAAATAAGGGATAATAGCATTTAATGTCTCCTTAGACATAATGCCATTTGAAACCCAGATGTTTTTGAGTCCTTTGTCTTTGGCTATTTTCATTGTGTCTAATGCATATTCTAAAAATACTGTTGGCTCTGAATAGGTATAGGCAATTGAAGGACAAGAATTTCTTATAGCTCTATTGACATGTTCCTCAGGAGCTATGCTAATTCCGTTGACATATTTATCTGGTTTGGGGCCTTGTGATATGCTCCAGTTTTGGCACCAAGGACAGGCCATGTTACATCCTACAGCAGCAAAAGAATAAGTCTTTGTTCCTTGTAGATAATGATAGATTGGTTTCTTTTCAATGGGATCAATTGCCATCGCAATTGCCTTCTCATAATTGAGAGCATAAAGTGTCCCATCTATATTTTCTCTTACACCACACAGACCCCTTGTGCCATCATCGATGAGACAATGTAGACTACAAACACGACATACAACAGAATGATTTGAACGTTTGCTATATAACATGGCTTCCATCATGACAATACCTCACTTACAGAATTAAATTTTTTTAAATCTATATTAAGTTGTTAGCGCATGATGCTTTTCACTTTCATTTTACCACTTTTTATTTTTTCTTAGAGTAAGCATTAGAATGTTTCATTTTATTCAACAGTAAACTACATACATATCAAGGCTAAAGAGATTCATGAATTTGATGTTATGATATAATTTAAACAGTTAAATAAATGATGAAACCAAGTAGAGGATAACTTAAATGAAAGTAATAGAGAATTTTGATTCCAATAATTATGAGATGTGTACAACTATTTTTCATAGAGAAGCAGTTCGTGCAATTATCAAAAAAGAAAATCAATTTGCTTTAATCAAAGGTGAGAAATTTGGAGAATACAAGTTTCCTGGTGGTGGAAAAGAAGAAGGGGAATCTAATATAGAGACTCTTATCAGAGAAACATTGGAAGAAACAGGATTAACGATTAATCCTTCTTCAATCAATTTCTATGGCATGGCTATAGAAAAAAGAAGATCAGTGCTTAATCCAAATGACTTATTTCAGATGGAATCATATTATTACTTATGTGAAGCCTATGATGATATCAAAGAAACAAAATTAGATGATTATGAATTGCTATATGGATACGAACTTACGTTTGCAACCATTGATGAAGCAATTGATGCCAACGAGAAAGCAGCAGAAAATCACCAGCATGAAGCACCTTGGATTAATAGGGAACTTGCAGTATTCAAAGATATAAAGAAAGCATTTAATCTATAACACAAAGAAAAGTAAAACCGCTTAACTAAGCGGTTTTATTGTTAATGATATAATCTTTATAAATGATAGTTTGGTCTGGAGTCAAAATAACTTTGACATAAGTTCCATCTTCCTCATATCTCGTTTCAAGAATGGTATTGTTTTCTTTTAAATGCGAATAGATTTGTCCTTGATCAAATGGAATTTTGAGCAATTGAATTCTATTAGTTTTATATAAATGTCCGTAAATTGATTCAACTAAAACATCAATATTTTCTTTTGTTCGATTAGATACATAAATATAATCTTCATCGATAGGAGGTTTGGATAATGCAATCTCCTTTTTAGTTAAAACAAGAAGTCTTTCAATTTGATCTGCTCCAATGATTTGTAGAACTTCTTTGGTTGTGTCTATTTGATGATGATTGAAATAAGCGCCATCAACAACATGGAGTAATAAATCCGCACCAACCACATCGCTTAATGTGGATTCAAATGATTTAATCAATTCATGTGGTAACTTGTTAACAAAGCCAACGGTATCAATTAAGATGAAAGGTGGATAATTATCCTTTTGTAATCTTTTTGCTTTCGTATCTAATGTAGCAAACAACATATTCTTTTCCAAAACGGGTTCTGATGTATTGTTTAAAAAACTTGATAAGCTATTCATTAGTGATGATTTACCTGCATTCGTATAACCCACAAGGGCTACAACAGGGATTTGACTTTTTATTCTTTGTTTTCTTGAAATTTGTTTTTCAGCTTTGATCTTTGTTAATTCATGTTTGATGAATGATATTTCTGATAACAATTTTCTTCGGTCCATCTCAAGCTTTGTTTCACCAGGCCCTTTAGCATTATAGCTACCACCACCTTGTCTTGATAAGGAACTACTCATTCCCACTAACCGAGGAAGCATATACATTTTTTGAGCTAATGCGACTTCTAAAACAGCTTCCTTGCTTTGAGCTCTTTCTGCAAAAATGGAAAGAATTAAGAAACTTCTATCAATAACTTGAATATCTAATTCTTTTTCAAGATTTTTGAGTTGAGCTGGAGATAATGTATCATCAAAAATAACGATATCAATATCTAAGACAGCAATCATTTGTTTGATTTCAGCAACTTTCCCACTACCGATATAGAACTTTGGAGTAATCGCCTTTGCATTTTGAATGATTTTGTCTTTTGTCTTTATTTGTAGTGCTAGAGCTAGATGTTCTAACTCATTTAATGAATTTTCTGTTTCTTCTGTAGACTCCTTATAACTGAGTCCAACTAGTAATGCCTGATCCATATATACCTCATATTTCTCTATCTTTGTGATAGGCAGTACTCTTTTCGTTAGATAAGTATTTATTTAA
>JAIPGC010000006.1 GCA_021736335.1 Acholeplasmataceae bacterium
ATTATAATCAAAACTATGTTCAACAGGTGTTTCTTCAATTTGTGGCACATCATAAACTTTATTATCTCTTTCATTAATTGCTAAGAATGATGTGTATTTTGAATCGATTTGATTTTCGATAGCTATTTTAACAATTAAAGCTTGATAACCTTCTGTTTTTATTAAATCCCTATTCATCAATGATTCGTAATAACCTATTTTACAGGTTGCGAAGACTTTATTCAATTCAAGATCAGTAGTTTTGATTTCTTCTTTCTTGATGACTACTGGTGTGCCATCAACCGTTATAACAATATCTTCTGTAAGACTATCAAGTTTTAATATAGCTGTCCAATATTCATAATTAAATAATGTGTCGGAATAGATATAACGATCTAATTCTTTATCATTTGTTGTGAGTTTTACTTTAGCTGAAATTGCACCATTGATATTAGAGAAAGCTCTGATTAGTTTGTTTGTATAATTATCTTCGTCAGGTGCAAAATAATAGGCTTTACCATGTCCCACTTTTGAAATCTTATCTAAGAATGAAGCATTAACATTCATATCTAGCCCAAATAAGAACAAATGGTTGTTTTGTATTTTATTTGCAATTCGATCACAAATATAATCTTCATTTCCTACTTGACCATCTGTAATTAAGATGATATTTGCATCATTTGAATATAGTAGTGATGCTTCCAATGCACTAAGTAATTCCGTTCCACCCATATCTGCAGAGAGTGTACTTATATAATCATTTAATTCTCTTCTTACATTACGGACAATTTTTAATGAATTAAACAGCGCAATATGATGCCTTCCAAATGAGATTATTTCGATTAAGTCATCTACTTCTAATTGGGCTAACACGGCTTTCAGCAAATCTTTTACTGCATTTATATTTCTTCCTTCCATTGAACCCGATCTATCAATAACAAATACATATTTTTTTTGAACTCTTTCATTTGGTTCTTGTAATTTAGGCATTAAGTCAATTAATAGATACTGTCCATTAACAAGTGCAGTTGTTTTAAATTCTTTGTTTAGTTCGATTGCTAATTTAAAGTCACGATTCAAACGATTGTTTAAACTAATCACTTGTTTATCATTAATAACTTTAATCTTATGCGAGCTTGAGTTAACATCTTTAACTGATAAATTTTCTTCAATATTCACTATAAAATCGCAAGTATAACTTACTTTGTCTTCTCTTGCTAAACTATTTGAAATAACATCGTTATATCTTTGTCCTACTAGAGTTGGTACTAATATATCAATTTGATTGTCATAAACATCGCACATTTCAATGTAATTAATCGTGATTTTAATAAGCTCATCTGGCATTACACGACCCAAAGATAATTTAAAAATATTAGAATCGAATCTTTCCATCAAATAAGCAGAATCACCTTTAGCGATTGCATGTTGATACTCTTTATTAGCTTGTTGTTTTTCCTTGACTACTCCTTTTATAACTTTATCACCAATGGTTGCTATGAAAGATGTTACAGTTGCATTAGCTTTTAAAGGAAATGTATAGTATATTTCAATAGATTTATCCTTATTTAAATTTAAATACTCCTGCTCAACTTTCCAAGTATTAAACTTACCAACTATATTGCCTGCATAAATAACTTTGGTCAGTGATATATTACTTTCTTCATCTAAAATATTATAGAGCACTTCTTGTTTATTTACTTCATTTTCCATTGATTTCTCCTTTTAGATATTATTGATTATTTTTTTAATGTAGTTGACTAATGTTTCAACTTTTTCCTTATCCAATACATCTTCTCTTACGCTTAATTCTATCCCAGGTATAACCAGTACTTTTCGAAATAGAGACTCTGTATCACTTTTATGAATGTCTTCTTTTAAATTAATATCAACATCCTTCTCCCCTTTGAGCAGTTTTTCTCTAATGACATCAAGCGGTAAATATTTTTCTTGATATGCTTTAATTAATTTAAGTTCTTTCAGGTTAATTTCTGAATAGTAACTGTACATACCATCCTCTATAGGTGGTGTCAGTAAGCCTTTGCTTACATAATATCTAATAGTTCTTACAGTAACCCCAGCAGCTTCAGCCAGTTCACTGATTTTATATTTAGTTTTATCCATGCTTTTACCTCACTTCCAATCAATTTCATTTGTACTAACAATCATATTATACACTATTACGTTACATTGTCAATAGTTTTTTTAAAATTTTTATTTTGTATAGGGTTATTGTGCTAGACCAAACTATAGACGTTGAAAATTATCCGGGTTAGAAAACACCAGAAACACCGAAAACACCGGTGTTTTTTTATAAGAGGATGCCTAGATATTCATACCTCTGAATTTTAGCATTTACTACACAAAACTCCAAGAAGCTCCAAGGGTCCATAGTTTTTTTGGATTTTGGTAAGTTACTGATGCTGATCTAATAACAAACATAAACCACCTATGAACTATTAGGCTTTATAGACGTGTTAAATCCCTCTATTCTAGTAGAATGAAACACACGGGTTAGTTGTCGACTTTTGGGGTACACCCCTAGAAGTTCTGTGCATTTTAGGTACCAAACACTGATTTTAGTTAAAAAACACCCTTTTATTAAGTGAAAAAGTTGATATTTTCCATCAACTTTTTGGCTTTACTGAGGGATTTATATACAAAAGTACGTGGGTAGGAATGGTGCCGAAAATAGGACTCATACCTACGACCTATCCAAACCAACACTAAACAAAAATCCCATTCAAATATTCATCCTCAAACATAATCCCATACATCCAATTAGATCTTTCATGCAAATATAACTCTAAATATGCAACTTGACCCATAAAAGTATTTTCATTCATCACTTCTTCTGGATTAGGCCATACATAAATCTCCATGATTTCCCATTTATCAAAATTACGATTTGCTTGTGTCTCAATAGATTCAGAAAGAATAGGAATCATATCATAGACCTCTGGTAACACATCATAAAATATATCATTAAATCTTTCTCTAAACTGTAATCTAAGTTCTGGAACATCCATCATCAATTTAAATAATCTATTTTTATATGCCTTCATGCCGTAAAAATTTTCAGGTCCATAATCGATATAATCTGCATTTCCTATTGCGAAATCAAAATCCCATAGTGGTCCTGGTCTTAAAGGTCCACCAGCTTCCTTATAATAAAATACACTTGAGTACCCCACATCAACATTTTTCATCAACTCATGCATGATAAAGAAATCAATCCATCCAGGGACATCCATTAAAGTTTCATATCCTGATTTTGCTGCTAAGGCATTTTCAACTGATGTCATATAGCTAGTTAAGTATTCTGCATGAACACTCGAATACTCTAAATCATCACTATCTGGTTCTTTGATATTATAGGGCTTATCAGCAACCATAAACCATTCGTCATTAAGCGTTGTAAAATTATCATAGTATCTCATATCTAACTCGAATAAATATCCAGTATCTGCAATACCAGCAATCGTTTCAACATTGAGCTTATTCTTATGAAACTCTACTTGTTCAGTTAAAACATATAACCCCATATAAACTGTATTGATATAGAGTTCAACAAATCTGGTTTCCAATGTATAACTTAAGTTATCTAGCAAAATACTCATTTTATGAACCACAGCATTTCTCATCAAAGACTTATCAGCATATTCAGCTAACAGAACATAGTTCTTCGCTTCTGGCATGCCAAAAATAGACGTATTTTCATCAAATCTCAATCTAAAGGGCTTCTTAGGATATGAAAACCAAGTCGAATTACCTCTACCTCTTATTTGAGCTGCACTTGTATCAACAACCGTTTCAGCAACTCCATTTTTTGTCATAATGCCTAATACTGTAGCCTGTGTATACTCATCTAATGTAACGTTATTGACTGAGTATGGTAAATCGATATATAATTTATATCCATTGTATCCGGAATCATCAGCTAGCAAATGAATGGTCTTAGTAAACTCTGCTGTTTGATTCCCTTTACTAATGATGTAATTGAGTTCTACATCCTGATCATAAAAAGGTGATTCATAGATAAACTCACCCTCACCAAAACTCACGTCATGATACTCAAAAGACACTTCTACATCATCAAATGTGGGTAGAGCAAAGTTTGTATTGATTGTATCAGGAATTGCTGCTAGAATTTCATTAGATCTCTCTTCAAATAACAGATCATAATCAACCGTTTCGCAACCAAAAATCCCAAAACTCATGGCTACAATCATAATCATCATTGTAATTTTCTTCATCATATCTCCTATAAAAAAGCATAGGCTTCCCTATGCGTTTTCTCTTATAAATTATTTGTGAGCAGTTGTGACAACTTGAGCATAATCTCAGCCAAAATATGACCACCAATAAGTGCAATCAAAAAATATGCCGCCTTAATTTCCCAAATCTTCATCTTTTCGAATTTGTTTTCAATATGAAGTGCTCTCAAGATTCTTAGATTGAGAGCGAAGAAAACGGTCAAGGATACAAAATAAATGAGTTCATCCATTTAAAATACCTCCTAAATTTGTCCTGCTTTACTCCTAGTAATATTTTCCTTAAGTTCACGTTCTTGCTTTGAAAAATCGATATTTTCTTTTTTAGTCATTTGTAGTTTTTCTTTTTTCATCATATCAAAGGCGTGTCTTGCTTTTTCAAGGGTAGCACCCATCTGAGCTTCAAGAGCCAAGATAGAAAGTACATTATCCTTAAATTCAATTACACCTTGTTCAACGACTAAAAAATTCTCATTCTTATCTCTAACAAGTTTCAAATATCCGGTTTTAATCTGAAGAATAATCGGAATATGGTTATCTAAAATAGCCAATTCTCCATCTTCATTATGGATGAGCACATAGTTAATCTCATCTTTATAAGATATACCCTGTTGAGTCAACACATTGAAAATCATAATGTCTTCGCCTTCTTAATCGCATCATCGATGGTACCAACCATCATGAATGCATCTTCGGGTAGTCCATCATGTTTACCTTCAATGATTTCTTTAAATCCACGAACTGTTTCCTTAAGCGGAACAAATGATCCAGGGACACCTGTAAATTGTTCAGCCACGTGTGTGTTTTGTGATAAGAATATTTGAATTCTTCTTGCTCTATGAACGAGAAGCTTATCTTCATCAGTTAATTCATCCATACCTAAAATAGCAATGATATCAAGAAGTTCATGATATCTTTGAATCATTTTCTGTACGTTTCTTGCGACTTCATAATGTTCTTTACCTACGATTTGTGGAGATAAAGCTCTAGATGTTGATGCAAGTGGATCTACGGCAGGGTAAATACCGATTTCAGTCAGTTTTCTACTTAGGTTGGTCGTTGCATCCAAATGCGAGAAAACAGTCGCTGGCGCTGGATCTGTGTAGTCATCAGCTGGTACATAAACCGCTTGAATTGAGGTAATAGAACCATTCTTAGTTGACGTAATACGTTCTTGTAATCGACCCATTTCAGTCGCCAAGGTTGGTTGATAACCAACCGCCGAAGGCATTCTACCCAATAAGGCAGATACTTCAGAACCTGCTTGGATAAATCTGAAGATGTTATCAATGAACAATAGAACATCTTGTTTTTCTTCATCTCTAAAATGCTCAGCCATCGTCAAACCAGTCAGAGCAACTCTCATTCTTGCTCCGGGTGGCTCATTCATCTGACCAAAGACGAGTGCTGTCTTATTGATAACACCAGACTCAGTCATTTCAGTATATAACTCATATCCTTCTCTTGTTCTTTCACCAACACCGGCAAAAACAGAAATACCTGCTCTTTCCTGTGCGATATTATGAATCAATTCTTGAATGAGCACGGTCTTGCCGACACCAGCTCCTCCAAATAGACCAATTTTACCACCTTTAATATAAGGTGCTAATAAGTCAATGACTTTAATTCCAGTTTCCAAAAGTTCAACTTCACTTGATAAATCATGAAAAGCTGGAGCTTGTCTATGAATACTCATATGAGGTGCATCATCTAATGATTCAAGCCCATCAATTGGTTGACCCAAAACATTAAAGATTCGTCCAAGCACTTGCTTGCCAACAGGAACTTTAATCGAAGAATTTGTTGCAGTAACAACTAAATCTCTTCTAAGACCTTCAGTCGGTTCTAAAGCGATGGTACGAACGACGTTGTCTCCTGTATGAAGTGCTACTTCAAGTGTGACTGTCGTTCCATCTTCTTTTTCTACGACTAAAGCATCATAAATAGATGGGAGTTCGCCTTCAAAATAGACATCGACAACTGGTCCGATGATTTGTGTGATTTTACCTTTCATCCTGTTTCTCCTTTCTTACACGTTGGAGCCATTGATAACATCAATGATCTCACTTGTGATTTCTTGCTGTCTTGCTCTATGATAAATCGTATGCAGTCTTTCAACAATCTCATTCGCATTATCAGTCGCACTTTTCATCGCGATCATTCGCGATGCATGTTCACTCAGCTTGGCATCAGCCAAAGCAGTGAATATACTGCTTTCAATATAAATATTAATCGTATGATCTAGCACAATTTCAGGTGCTGTATCATAAATAAATTCTCTTTTAGGCTCATCTGTTTCTTCAAAGATCACAGGCAAAATAGTTCTGTTCTTCACAACTTGAGTCGCTGTATTGATATAGTGATTGTAAAATAAAATGACTTCATCAATACTCTTTTGCATAAAGACGTCTTTAATTAAATCTGCATAGTGTCTAAAATACATGGTCGTTATATCATCACGATTGTAGATAATCTCTTGATTAACCATAGGCAACTTTCTTTTTTGTGCAAAATAGAACCCTTTTTTTCCAAGAACGAAGACACGATAATTCTCTTTTTTCATATCTTTAACTTCATCTAAAAATGCTTTGAATAATTGAGAATGATAACTACCTGCAAGTCCGCGATCACTGGTGACTAAAACATACAACTTCGTTTTGCCTTCATTGATGGTTGTTAATCGGTGCTCTTCTTCAATATTTTGATTGGCATAATCTAAGATGCCATGAAGCTTAACAACAAAATCTCTTGTCGTATTAAGAAGTAAAGAAGATTTTTTTATTTTGGATAAGGCAATATTATGCATTGCTTGAGTAATGGAGGCAGTTTTCTCAATGGCCTGCATTCTCAGTTTAATATCCTTTAAGCTCATACTAAATCATCCTCTTAAGCTTATTAATAAATTCATCGAGTTCCTTAGCATTGGGAAGTGTTTTGGTTTCTACTAAATGCTTATATAATTTTTGACCAAGGTCATTCATGTGAAGACCTTGATTGATTTCTTTTTCTAATAATTTGACATGATCAATATCTAGATCATCCATAAGTCCAGTTGAAAGAGCATAAATCGTTACGATTTGTGTTGGCATTTCAATTAATTCATGAACATCCTGTTTCAATATCTCAACAGTCTTTCTACCACGTTCAAGTCTTCTCTTCGCACTAGCATCAAGATCAGAGCCAAACTGAGCAAATGATTCAAGTTCTCTGAAGTTAGCTAAATTGATACGAACTGTACCTGATACTTTCTTCATGCCTTTCCATTGAGCAGCACCACCGACACGAGATACAGAAAGTCCCGCACTAATTGCTGGACGAATGCCTGAATAGAATAATTCAGCTTCTAAGAAAATTTGACCATCGGTAATAGAAATAACATTGGTTGGAATATAAGCTGAAATATCTCCAGCTTTTGTTTCAATGATTGGCAATGCCGTAATTGATCCTCCACCTAATTTATCATTAAGGCGTGCAGATCTTTCGAGAAGTCTAGAATGAAGATAGAAGACATCTCCTGGATATGCTTCACGTCCTGGTGGACGACGAAGGAGAAGTGATAATTCGCGATATGCAACAGCATGTTTCGATAGATCATCATAAACAATCAAAACATCTTTGCCTTGTTCCATGAAGTATTCACCCATGGTAACACCAGCAAAAGGCGCAAGATAGAGTAACGTTCCTTCTCTAGATGCTCCAGCAGTTACGACGATTGTATATTCCATTGCTTGATGTTGTGATAGTAATTGAACCAGTGTTGAGACACTGGATTCTTTTTGACCTATAGCAACATAGATACAAATAACATTCTTTCCTTTTTGGTTAAGAATGGTGTCTACTGCAAGTGTGGTCTTCCCTGTTTGTCTGTCGCCAATAATTAATTCTCTTTGACCACGCCCAATAGGTACTAACGCATCAATAACCTTAATTCCTGTTTCCATAGAAGCATTGATTGATCCTCTAGCCATAACACCTTGTGCTCTTCTTTCAACTGGAAGAAAGTGTTTTGCATCAATAGTTCCACCAGCATCTAGAGGTTCACCAAGTGGATTTACTACTCTACCAAGTAGTTCTTCACCTACAGGTACTTCAAAAATGCGTTTGGTTGTCTTAACCAAATCGCCTTCTTTGATTTTTTCGCTTTCTCCTAAAAGAATAACACCAACACTTAATTCTTCTAAGTTAAAAACAAGCCCCTTAACATCATGAGGAAACTCTAGGAGCTCACCCATCATAGCTTGTTGGAGACCATAAACGATAGCAATACCATCACCTACACTTAATACCTTACCTATATTTTCTAGTTTTACGTCTTGCTCAAATGACTCAATCTGTTTCTTGATGATTTCCGTCATTTCTTGGACTTTTAGTTTCGACAATTCCTACACCACCTTAAATCGTTGTATATAATTCTTTGAGTTCACGTGCAATAGAGCGATCAAGTGATTGCCCTTGATGAACAATCTTGATACCTCCAAGTAAATGCTCATCAATCGTAATATTGAAATCGAGTTTCTGTTTTGGAAAACGTGGTTGAATCACTTTTTTTAATGTTTCTTCTTGTTCCTTTGTAATCGGTATAGCTGAATAAATATGAAGATGTGCGATGCCTTGGTATTTTCTCGACATATGAAGCCATTCTTGATAGATTTCTAAATAGAGATGAACATGATGCTTTTGTGCAAGCATTTTTAAAAATGCTAAAAATGAGGCATCATAAGGAAGAGCATCAATCTTTTGGCTTTTCTCATCGAATGTCATCATTGGAGAATCCATCATGGAAACCCAACCCTTCAATTCTTCCATAGCATCATGAAATAATCCAAATTGTTCTGTGATGAGATCTATTTTATCCTGATTTTCGGCAATCGCATAAAGCGCCTTCGCATAAGTTGATACGCTCATCGCACTTCACTATCCCGAACAATTTCATCAATGATATCTTGATGAACATTTTCGTCTATTTCTCTTTTAACAATCTTTTCAGCAGCAGCAAAAGCAATCTCTTTAATCGACTGCTTGATTTGCTCGTTAGCTTGAATGATTTCAAACTCTATGTCTTTTTCAGCTTGCTCTAAACGACGCTTTGCTTCTTTTTTAGCACTGACAATGAGCTCTTCTTGTTGCTTATAAGCTTCTACTGTTAATTTTTCTTTTAATACTCTTGTTTCTTCTTTCATCAATTCATAATCTTTTTGTGATTTTTCCTGAAGTGATTGAGCTAAAGCTCGTTCTTCTGCAGCACGATCAAGTTCTTCACTAAGTGCTTTTTGTCTAGCATCTACAAAACTTGTTACATACTTCCACAAAAATCTTTTGACGAAAAATACAAGAACAATAAAAGCAAGAATGTTAAAGATGAGAACGTCTGGACGATCAAAAACAGAATTCAATCCATTTTGAATCATCTGAGTGACTTCTTCTAGTATTTCGTTCACAACATCAATTCCTTTTCTTATTTAGTGGTTAAAATAAATGCAATAATCAAGCCATAAATACCTGTGGTTTCTGCAACAGCTTGTCCAATTAACATGGTTGATGTGATTTTTCCAAGTGCTTCTGGTTGGCGTGCAACAGCTTCAACTGCCTTGCCGGCTGCAATTCCTTGTCCGATACCAGTACCAAAACCGGTTGTAACAGCGATACCTGCACCAATATAAGCGAGTCCACTTCTAAAAAACTCATTAGGTACAACATCTGCAATAAATGGCAAAATCTGGTTTAATATTTCATGCATAGTCTTTCTCCTTTATTTTTTAATTTATTTCTAAATCCGCATCATCAACTTTTGTTGATGCGAAGATAATAGTCAATAACACAATGACAAGCGTTTGAATCAAACCAAACGCAACATCAAATAACAAACTTAGAACGGGTTTAATGAAAATAGCTGTCCAGCTTGCATAAAATGGCAACATCATCAATCCCCTAAATGCTAAAGTCACGATAACTGCACCACTGGCAATATTGCCAAATAAACGTAAGGCAATCGATAAAGCAGGAGTAATATCACCAATAATGTTAAGCGGTGTCATCAATTTGAAGGGTTTGGTTAATCCACCAAAATGTTTAATGACTCCTTGACTCCTAATACCTGTAGATTGGACCACGAAGACAGCAACCAATGATAATGAGAAAGTAATTGCCGTAAAACTTGTTGGAGATTCAATATTAACAACACCTGCGATGTTAGAAATCAAAACATAGATGGCCATCGATAATGTAATTGGTGCAACATATGTCCAATGTTTTCCTACATAACTTCTCACATAGTTATTAAAAAATGAAACAAAACTTATAAACATTGTGATGACTTTTCCTGGTCTTGCTTTTGGATCTAAATGTTTGACTTTGAGTCCAACAATCACTGAAATGATAGATAGTGATGCTATGATGATCAGTGAAGTCACAAAGTATCCAGGAAGATTTTTAAAGTATTCCAAAATTTGATTGATCATCGTTTTCTTCCTCCTCTTCGAGAGGTTTAATGTTTTCTTCTTTAGGTTTCTTAAAAAGTGGTGTCCAGTAAATAAAAACACCTACTTTGAGTGAAAATATCCCTAAGAGTAAAACAATATATGAGCGAATCATTACCGGCGTGCCGAGTTCTTTTGTGTCAAACCAGACAAACGCAATAATGATGAAATACAATACATATCTTTGAACCAAATGAAGCACTAGACGATCGGTTCTAAATCTGTTCTTATCTGTTAAGCGAATCATTTGTCCATGATTAAGAAGAGCTACTGCAGACCCTAACACTGCCCACAATACATAATCAGTAAAAAAGATTAAAACAACCAGTGATAACACGATGGCATAAACAATTCCGATAAGTGCTATTTTATGTACGTCTCTCATAGCGTTCCTCACTTTTAACAAATTGCATAATTGTAATAAATCCTACAATAATGCCTAAAATTAATCCAATTGCTCCTAAAATCGTAGATAAATCACCTTCTGAATCTATTTTGCTGCCAATATAGATACCCAGAAGAGATAGTCCAATGATGGAAAAAATAACTTGCATAACCATCATGTATGTCATTAAAACTTTTCTTGATTTACTTCGTTCCAAATAACCGATCCCCACAATCTCCAAGACCAGGCACAATATAGCCTATTTCATTTAAATGACTATCTAGTGCTGCAAGATAGATGCTTACATCTGGATGATCTTCTTGTAATCTTTTAATACCTTCGGGACACCCAACAAGACCTACATATCTAATGTCAGTTGCTCCGTGTTTTTTTAATATATCAATTGCTTTAGATGCAGATCCACCACTTGCCAGCATTGGATCAACCACTAAAACAACACTTTCTTTAATGCATGAAGGAAATTTAGAGTAATAAACTTGAGGTTGAAGTGTCACTTCATCACGATAAAGACCGATATGGCCAATCTTTGCAGTTGGAATGATATTATGGATACCATCAACCATGCCTAAACCAGCTCTAAGTATTGGGACAATAACAACTTGTTTTTCTAATTCATAGACAGTTGTCTCACACATTGGGGTTTCAATGGTTTTGGGAGTTGTTGTGAAATCACGCGTGATTTCATAAGTGATTAAACCACCAACTTCCGAAACACTTTCTCTAAACTCTTTTGTTCCAGTTCTTTTGTCTCTAATCTTAGCCATTTTGTGATCAATTAAGGGGTGATTAAGTATGACGACTTTACTCATGCTATTCATTCTCCTCTATTTTATTTATTTTATCTAATCTTTTTTGATGTCTGAGTTCATAGGTTGCATTCATATAAGCATCAACAATTTTTAAAGCTTCATCTTTTGCTGTTGTTCTTCCACCTAGTGCGATGATGTTCGCATTATTATGTTCTTTTGCTAATCTTGCTGTCAGTTCATCATAGACAAGGGCTGCACGAACACCTTTGATTTTGTTTGCTGAGATGCTAATACCAATACCAGTTCCACAAAAAACTATACCAAAATCATAGTCTTCCTTAGTTACTGCTAACCCAACCTTTTTACCGAAATCAGGATAATCAACTGGGTCTAATGAGTCTGTACCAAAGTCAACAACATTGAACTTATTCTTTGTTAAATATGACTTAACGTACTCTTTTAATTCAAAGCCACCATGATCGCTACCAATTGCAATTTTCATAGAAAACCTCCTACCTTTGACTCATAGAATATTATAACATAAAACGTATTTTTCAAAGTATTTTTCGATATAAGAAAAGAATAGAGATGGAATACATCTTTATTCTTTAGTTTCGTTATAAAATGATTTTCTTCGATCAAGTGCTCTGAGTAATGCTTTTCTCAACCGAATATTCTTAGGTGTGATTTCAATCAATTCATCGTCATCAATAAATGACATGCAGGCTTCAAGGTTCATCACTTGTGCTTTCTTAAGTACAACCGTGCTGTCTTTACCAGCTGAACGCATATTGGTTTGTTGTTTTTCCATGGTCACATTAACGACCATATCGCTATCTTTATTGCCTTCACCAACAATCATGCCTTCATAAACAGCTGTTCTTGGTTCTATAAACATAGTTCCTCGGTCTTCAAGTCTACCAATTGCATAAGCTGTTGTCATACCATTGTTCATTGAAACTAGGGCACCTGTTCTACGATTACCAACGGTTTCATTGAGTGAGGGTCTATAATCTAAGAAGATATGTGATAAGATACCATAACCTTTGGTTGCAGTCAAAAATTGTGTCATAAATCCGATGAGTCCACGTGATGGTAGAGTATAGTGAATTCTGCTATAGTCACCATTTTGATGCATGGATATGAGATCGCCTCTGCGATCTCCAAGCATTTCAATAACGGTTCCTACGAATTCAGTTGGACAATCGATTTGTACATCTTCATAAGGTTCACACTTCACACCATCAATTGATTTAACGATAACTCTTGGACGAGAGACTTGAAATTCATAATTTTCACGACGCATGTTTTCAATTAGGATTCCTAAATGTAATTCACCACGTCCAGAAACTGTCCATGCTTCAGTTGTTCCAATACGTTCAACTCTTAAACTAACATCTCTTTGTGTTTCTTTAAATAATCTTTCATCAATTTTTGATGCAGTAACAAACTTTCCTTCTTTACCTGCAAAAGGTGAAGAATTGGTTAAGAATGTAATCTGTACAGTTGGTTCATCTATATGTAGATGTGGTAGTGCTTCTTCGAAGCCTACTTCACAAATAGTTTCTCCAACATGAATATCAGGAAGTCCTGCAAGAGATACGATATCTCCTGAATAAGCTTCTTCAACTTCAAATTTATCCATACCCATGCTTTGGAAAATCTTTTGTACTCTAAATGTGACAATCGATCCATCCATACGAACACATGATACTGTATCATTGGTTCTTAATGTTCCCTTATATATTTTTCCAATACCCATACGACCAACGTAATCGTTATAATCGATTAAAGCAGGTTGAAATTGAAGATGATCGGTTTCATCTTGATTGGGTTGAGGAATTGATTTGATGATGGTATCTAATATTGGTTCCATTTTGATATCTAAATCAAGATGTGGTTTATAATTAGCTAATCCTTGAATACCTGATGCATAAAGCACAGGAAAATCGAGTTGATGCTCATCAGCACCTAAGTCGATAAATAGGTCATAAATTTCATTAACAGTCTTTTGAATATCAGCAAATTTACGATCAATCTTATTAACGACAACGATAGGTAATAGTTTGGCTTCTAGAGCCTTTTTCAAAACGAATCTTGTTTGTGGCATCACGCCTTCAAAAGCATCAACAAGCAACAAAACACCATCCACCATGTGCATGATTCTTTCAACTTCTCCACCAAAGTCAGCATGACCTGGTGTATCTAAAATGTTAATTCGATAATCTTTGTAAATGATGGCTGTATTTTTAGCAAGAATAGTTATTCCGCGTTCTCTTTCAATATCATTTGAGTCCATGACTCGATCATCTAATTGTGCATGCTCATCATAACGTTCGCTTTGCTTTAATAACTGGTTAACTAGCGTCGTCTTTCCGTGATCAACATGTGCAATTATTGCTATATTCCTAATTTCCATTGGTACCTCTTTTCATAACCTTATCTATTATATACCATTTTTATTAAAATGAACAAAAAAAGTCCTTTTATAGACCTTTTTAGCAATCATTATATGATTGTAGCGCATTTAATGCGTTTTTAATGGATTCTTCAGTAATTGTTCCTTGTCTAAGAATCTTTAGTGGCTTAACTGTTAAATCAACGACTGTTGATGAGACGTGACTCTGATCTTCTGTTTGTTCATAAATCTCATCAATCATTGACCCAAATTGGTCTTTGATCTCGTTGATATCTGATAGTGGTGGTTCACCACTTTTATTTAAACTTGTGACTCTTAATACTCCATATTTCTTAATGATTTCTAAAGCTTTTGGATGATTTGGAATTCGAGCTGCAATCGTTTTTTCACCTGTTAACTGATGAAATTTCTCTGTTGTGTTAAACACAAATGTTATTGGACCTGGCCAAAACTGCTTCATTAAAAATAGCGAGACTTGATCCAATTCAACAATGTCAATTAAATCAGTCATATCATGACATAATATGGGGATTTGTTTTGACTGCTCTCTACCTTTGATTTCAAATATTTTCTTGAGCGCTTCTTCATCATAAAGCTTAGCTGCAAGTCCATAAACTGTGTCAGTGGGAATGATGATTAAATCTCCTTTATTCATCTTTGAGAACACCTCCAATACCAATAAATGTGAATCTATCTTTTCCTGCTAAATCTTTTAATTGAACGATTTTTGCTTGTGGATAATAATGCTTTGCAAATTCTAAAATTTGCGCCTTTTGTTGATATCCATGCTCAAAGCCTATAAGTCCTTTTTCTTTAATATAAGCTGCGGATTCTTTAATAATTCTCTCATAAAAATCAACACCAAGTTTGCCACCATAAAGGGCTACACTGGGCTCTTTTTTTACAATGTCTTCAACAATCTCAGTATCAGGAATATAGGGCGGATTTGAGATAATCATATCAAATGGATGACTCATATTATCAAATAAATCGCTTTGAATGATTTGTGCTTTTGCTTTCAAATTTTCTCTATTATCATGAGCAACTTTGAGTGCATCGCTACTGATATCAGTAATGGTCAATCTTAGATTTTCTTCTTCAAGTGCTAGGGTTAAACCAATGCACCCACTGCCTGTTCCTAAATCAAGAACATCCAGTTTTTCACCGTTAAAATACTTGTCATAGAAATATAGGACATGCTCGACTAATTGTTCAGTCTCAGCTCTTGGAATTAAGACATCACCATTGACTTTAAATGGATGTCCAAAGAAATAAGAGTGACCGATTAAATGCTGAACAGGTATATTATCAATTAAATATTGATCCAATGCTTCTAAGTATCTATTTTGAAAATCTGAATCAACTTCTTGGTTCAAATTCAAGTAAAACTGATGTGGCTCTTGATTCGATAATTCCATCAATAAGAGTTTTGCAGCTTCTTCTTCTTTATTTTTTGATTTTGTTTTCTTGTATGCTAATTTAAGCAATTGGTCGTAGGTCACACTTTTTCTCCCATGAGCTGGCGCTTTTGGAATTCATTCAAGAGTGGTTCTAATACCAAATCAAGTCTGCCTTCCATAATGGCATCTAGTCTTTGAAGTGTAAGTCCAATACGATGATCAGAAACGCGATTTTGAGGATAATTATATGTTCTTATCTTTTCACTGCGATCGCCTCTTCCAATCATGGCTTTTCTTTCAGCATCAACCTTAGAATTTTGTTCTTCTAAGATGGAATCAAATAATCTTGTTTTTAATAATTTAAATGCACTTGCTTTATTTTCATGTTGGCTTTTTCCGATTTGGCATGCGACCATAAGACCACTAGGAATATGGGTTAAACGAACAGCTGATTTTGTGGTATTCACACTTTGTCCACCTGGACCACTTGAATTATATGTGTCAACGCGAATATCATCCCACTTGATATCAAGTTCTATTTCTTCTGCTTCAGGCATGACGTGGACTGTTGCTGTTGATGTGTGAACACGTCCCATGGACTCGGTTTCAGGAACACGTTGAACTCTATGAGTTCCTGATTCATACTTTAAAAACGAATAAACAAGTTTTCCTGAAACGATGAATTCAATTGATGTATATCCACCCATAGCACCGTCCATCGCATTTAAAACTTCGATTTTCCAGCCTTTGGATTCAGCATACTTGGAATACATTCTAAAAAGATCTCCAGCAAAGATATTGCCTTCATCTCCTCCAGCAGCACCTTTGATATCGACGACAACGTTTTTATCGTCATTAGGATCCTTTGGAAGCAATAAGATTTTTAATTGTTCTTCGGTCTTTGCTAAAACCTCGCCTAAACGATCTATTTCTGCTTGGAGCATTTCAATCAAATCATGATCTTCTTCATCTTCAATCATGACTTCTAATTCCTTAAGTTCATTTGATTTAGTCTTAAAAAAACGATATGTTTCTACCGTTTCTTGAATGGAACTAGATTCCTTGAGTAAGCTTGTCATTTCTTTGACTTCAAGTTTACCAGAAGCTAGTTTATCTTGAATTTCTTGATATTGTTTTTCAATTAAAGCCAATCGATCATACATATTCATCACCTGCTAGATAATATTACCATATTTCACATCTATTTTCCATAGGAAAGGTTGTCTAGTTATAAGAAAATGTTCTTTACTAAGATAATCTCTTATAAGTCGTTATCACTGCAATATTTGACTAAAAGTGGTATACTATAAATGAAGAAAAAAAGAAAGGAAAGGTAATATTTATGGAAAAATTATATCAGGCTTTAAACAAGCAAGTCGCAAACTTAAGTGTATTATTCACTAAATTGCATCACTTTCATTGGTATGTGAGTGGACCAAATTTCTATCCACTTCATGCAAAATTTGAAGAATTCTACGATGAAGTCAATGAATTATATGACGCATTCGCAGAAAGATTGTTGATGATTGGGGGACAACCCGTCTCTAATCTTAAGGGTTATTTAGCAATCACTTCACTCAAAGAAGCATCAGGAACTGAAAAACCCGAAGAAATGATAGGTCATATTTTGGATGACTTTAAATTGTTGGCTACTGAATTAAAAGAAGTTTTATTCTTGGCTCAAGAAAAGAATGATGAAACAACTGCTGATATGTTGATTACAACACTCGCAAGTTTTGAAAAACATATTTGGATGCTATCTTCAACATTGAAATAACAAATGATTATTGATAAAAAGTAGAAACAACGTTTCTACTTTTTTTTATATTTATTTCTCTATTTGGTATCAAACAAACGATCTCCAGCATCTCCAACACCAGGAACTATATATGCGTTTTCATTAAGTCTTTCATCTAAACTTCCGAGATAAATCATGATCTCGGGATGTTTTTCTTTAATCCGGTTTATACCTTCCATAACGCCAATAATAGAAACAACTGTAATATCTTTAGCACCTTGCTCTTTGAGTTTATCAATAGCTACTTCTACACTTCCTCCTGTGGCAAGCAAAGGATCTAAAATAAAGACCTTAGCATGCTTGATATTTTCAGGAAATTTTGCATAATAGACATGTGGTATATGTGTGTCATGATCACGATACATTCCAATATGAGCAACCTTCAATGAAGGTATCAAATTCTGAATACCTTGTGTCATTCCCAATCCTGCTCTCAAAATAGGAACAATAACAATCTCTTGACTTAACTCATATCCAATGGTTTTAGCAATTGGCGTTTCAATTTCTTTTTCTTTCAATTTCAAATCTCTACTGATCTCATAAACCATTAAAGCTGAAATCTCATCTGTAACTTCTCTAAACATTTTTGTACTACATGTTTTGTCACGAAGCATTGTAATCTTATGCTTAATGAGTGGGTGTTCAATTACTTGATACATTTTAATTTCCTCCTAAATAAAAAGGTACTAAAAGTACCTTATTCATATATGATCGTTCCTGCTTGTCCTTTAACAGCTAAAGCAGCATCTTCTAGACTTGCAATAATAGCTTGTCCATTTTTATTGTGTTCAACAAATGAAATAGCAGCAACAATCTTAGGTTCCATGCTACCTTTGCCAAATTGACCATCAAGTATATATTGCTTGGCATCTTTAATGGTTAACTTGCTAAATTCAATCTCATTAGGCTTGTTATAATTGATAGACACTCGTTTTACTGCTGTAAGAATGATAAAAATATCAGCTTTAATAAGTTCTGCTAATTTAGCACTACTAAAATCTTTATCAATAACTGCAGATACACCTCTTAAGGTGTTTCCTTTAATGACTGGGATACCACCACCTCCAGCAGCGATAACCACATGATCGTTATCTAATAATTCACGTATAATGTTTTTTTCAATAATATCGATAGGTCTTGGGCTTGGAACTACAAATCGATATCCTCTGCCAGCATCTTCTACCATAGGTAAATCAATGGTTTTCCTAAGTTCATCAGCTTCTTGCTTGGTGTGAAATTTTCCTATTGGTTTTGTAGGATTCTGAAAGGCTGGATCATTTTCATCGACAACAGTTTGTGTAACAATTGTAGCTACATCTTTTATTATATTTCTTGAGGCTAAGGAATTATAGATTGCGTTTTGTAAGTGATACCCTATATATCCTTGACTCATTGATCCACATTCAGGTAAAAGCATAATAGGAATGTTTTGCTTATAATCATGTGCTGTTTCAAAAGCACTTTGTATCATACCAACTTGAGGTCCATTTCCATGTACAATAGCAACATGGTGTCCTTGCTCAACAAGGTCAGCAACACTTTCAGCAGCATGTTTAACCAATTCCATTTGTTCTTGAGGATTATCGCCTAATGCGTTACCACCAAGTGCAACTAATATTTTCATTTTGAAACCTCCTTTAAATGCTTTGTGTAATCGATTAAAGCTTTTTCAAAACATGCCATAGGTGGATTGACTAATCCTGCACCTACTTGTCCAACGCCAGCATCTTTATGTGCCATGCCTGTGTTGATAATCGGTAATATGCCTGTTTCAATAACTTTTAATATATCAATACCTAAGGCAGTTGGCATGAAATCAAGTGGGGGTAATGTGAATACTTGATGCTCTCCAGCTGTGATTTCATGCATTTCACGAGAATAATTAAAGGCTTGTTCAACAACACCACCGACAAATTGAACAATGGCTGGAGCTCCGCCCATTGCAAATCCACCAATACCACAGGTTTCAGTAATTGCACTATCTCCAATATCTGGTGCAGCATCATCTTCCTTAAATCCAGGAAACATAAGTCCTTTGACATAATTTGCTGGTGCGGTATACCATTGATTACTGCTAGCGAGTTGAATACCAAAATCGACACCATTTCTACTCATTGCAGTAACAACAGTTGAATATGGAATGCCTTTTGCAGAATCCAGTGCGATTTTGCAAAATGGCATGGATAGATTTAAAAAATAATGTTCATTATTCTTAATAAAATCAATCGCATTTTTCTTTTTCTGCTCTGATTGAGATGTGCTAACGATTGTAGATGCCACTTCTCTTAAAAAGAGGGCACTTGCAGCTTTGTTGCGGTTGTGACATTCATCACCCATGTGTAAAGCTTGTGTAATGATTGATTTAACATCAACACCACCGATGAGCTTGAGTGTTTCACTCATGACTGGCATAAATTCTTCTTCAATCCATTTTAAGCGATTTAAAACTTCTTCGTTATTTGCTCCATAGCGTAAAACTTTACCTAAACCTTCGTTAACTGTACAGTAGCTATAATTCTTTGCCTTTTCGTTGTATAAAATGTGAACAGGCATACTAGCAGAAATGATGCCAGCCATAGGTCCAACAGCTTGATGATGATGTGCAGGACTATAATGAATCTTGCCTGATTGTGCTATTTGAAGTGCTTCTTCATGTGAATTAGCCAATCCTTCATAAATCAATGCTCCAATAATAGCACCTTTCATCGGACCTGCCATTTTATTAAATTCAATAGGTGGACCCGCATGCAAAATCGTATGCTTAGTCATTCCCGGAATGACATCAATTGCTTTTTTGATATCAATTAATCTACCTTCTGCCGATTTAATTCTAAATACAGCTTCAAGGTTTGCCTGATTGATTTTATCCATCCATGGGCGTAATTGATTTAATAGGGTAAGTAATGTGATATTTCCTTCAGCAGGTGGACGCCAATCTAGATGAATGAACTCAACATGCTGTTTTTCATAATCTTGAATAAAACTAGGAGAGCCAACATTAACTACTTTAAGTTCTTCAGAAAATAATTTAGCAATACTCATCGCTCTACCTCCTTAACTAAAAGTCCAGCTATGATTGCAGCATGTGCATTTGTCTTAGCAACAATAACACCTGCGCTTCTCAGTAGTTCTTCTGATTTTTCAAGACCTTGATGATCTTTATCTGTGCCACAAACATAAGCAACAATCGAAAGATTCCTATTTCCTTTTTTAGCGATTTCAAATGATTCTTTGATTGTGTCAAGTGTAATAGATACTGGGTCATCATGTGAACCAATACCTAACTCAAAATCTAGAAGCATAACTGCAGTTTCAGGATTTTTAGCTTCTTCAATCATTCGGCTAAATCGAATCGTTGGTTCAATCATAGGATGTGGTTTGCCTTGAGTGAAAATATCATCACCCAAATCAACAAGGTTATGGCCATCACTTATTAATGGATTATGCATTTTTTCTTTATCTTTTTTAGCGACGTTACTTGTGATGTTTTCCACCATGGGTCTTAAGATGCTGAGTGATTCAGCAGTCAGAGTACCACCACAGTACAATCCTTTGATCTTCTTTTGAGTTTTTGAAAACAGCCTTTGTTGCTGCTCAATGATTTCTTTAGTTTTTAAATCAACGTTAAGTAGGTCTGGTGTTTTACGTCCAACCAAACTAAGTGCTTTCATAGCAGCTTCGGTCATTGTTGAAGTAAAGTAAACATTTGTTATCTTTTCATCAAGATGAGAGTCAAGCAAACATAAAACTGTAGGTTTATGTATTTTTTTTAATCTATCTAGTATGCGTTCTAATACAGTAGGGTGAGGTGGTTTAGAGATTAAAACAATCACTTCTGTTTTCTCATCTTGATCAAGTGCATCGATGCCCTTAAGCATCATGCGTCCTCCTACGGCTTCAGATAGATCTCTTCCTCCAACACCGATGGCTTGAGTGATTCCTCCACCAAAACGATCTATAATAACTGTTACTTCTTGCAACCCTGTTCCACTTGCAGCAACTAAACCAATGCTGCCTTCGCTGACTTGATTGGCAAAACATAAACCTTTACCATTAATTATTGCCGTTCCGCAATCAGGACCCATCACAAGCAAATCTTTTTTAATAGCAATATCTTTAAGTTGGATTTCATCCTCAACACTGACATTGTCACTGAAAAGCATGACATGCATGTTTTTATCAAGTGCTTTATATGCTTCATTTGCAGCATAAATACCTGGAACACTAATGACAGCTATGTTAGCATCAATGGCATCTGCTGCCTGATTGATGGTTTTATACACTTTATCTGTTTCTTTTGCATCTTTTTTTCTCGAATTAAGTCGATTTAAAACTTCTTCTGCCCAGTCTGGGTTTCCTTGACTTAATTCAGCAGCAATAATCAAATCGTTAGGTAATGCTTCATCCATTGCCAGATGATATAACCCGATTGACTCTATCATTGCTTTATTCATTTCTGTACCCATAAACATAACGAGTTCTTTAAGTTCTAAATCTTTTTTTATAGTTACTGTTGTACTCATTAATGTAACAGAGTCATAATAACTGTTTTTTAATATTTTGTAATCTTTCACTTGCTCATCTCCCTACAATAACCCATATATGAAACCAGTTAAGATACCAGCACCGCTGGTAGCTCCATGCTTTAATATTGCTTTTGCAGATTCTATACTGCGATGGTTAAAGAAATCCTCAACCAGTTGTATATATGAATCTGGATAATATTTTAAATTTGTGTCAACTAAATTTTGATAGCTAAGTTTACTTGTTTTAATCGATGCTTCTTCAATGATTTGATTAATCCATAAAATATTTTTATCTATTGCTCTATGTGCTAAAACATATCCTGTCAAAATATCATCTCCAAGAGGTGTTAGTCCCATGCCTAATCCCAAAATGCTTTTTGCATTCTCGTGTGTTTGATGAGATAGGAAGTTGTTGATTTTATCAAATTGATATTTTAATACTGGATCTTTTTGATCATAATTAAATAAATTGATATGGTGATTATTCATTATAAAATCTTTTAATGTATCAATCGTGTCCTTATAGGAATCATTCATTTCAAATTTCTTCTCATATGGATAAAATCGATTGATCACATCACTTGAAATCTCAAAAATATGCTGACCAATCATCAGTTGATGATTGCTTAATGAAACTTTTTGGCATGGATAAAGATCCAACGTAAGAAAATCCATAAGTTGATCAATTACGATATGATGTTTTCCATTTCCAATCGAATATCCAAGAGTTAATATGTCCTCATAAAGAGAAAGATGAATGGTGCTTGAGTAAACTGCAAGCACTTCAGCACCATTCATCATCATATTTTTATAAATCTCTTGATCGATTGAAACTATATTAGCTCTCTTCACTAGGGTGAACATTTTCATGACTACGATAGAAGTTCATTAAGACTAGAACAACTGCCATTGAGACATAGCCTAGTGCAACTTCCCAACCTGTAGCAAATCCAATCGATGGTGCATGTATCAAACCAAAGAATGCAAGTGCAGCAGTAATTAACGCATAGATTGCTGATGTTAAATATTTACGGTCAATAATAAATATAACAATTGAAGCAATTAACATACCAACAAGAATATCACCGGCTGCTAATCTTTCCCAACCTAATAATGGAATACCTGTATTTGATAAAGCACCATAATCTAAAGTTCCACCAGTAGCATTAATTGCATTTTTGATCTGAAGTGTAACAAATCCAGCAATTAATGGGATAAATGATAGAGCTACAGCAGGCATATGACGTTTTTCAGTTGTAGCAAATGCTTGAGTCACGATAACCATACCAATGAACATTAGGATTGGTAACAACGCGACAAGTGGAATAACCGACAATATAAGGTTCATTACACCTAAGAATGCCAATAATAGAATAGCAACACCTGTAACCCAAGAGTAACCAATACGAGCTCCAGTTGATTTCCAGCCAGGGTGACCAATATAGATAATTGTTGGGAATGGAGAACCTAAAACAGATCCTAAGAGTGTCAATCCAGCAGGAACCATCATTGACTTAGGCACATTAAATTCTTCGCCAGAAACAGCAGCACTTTCCAAATTATCCA
Source organism: Acholeplasmataceae bacterium (assembly GCA_021736335.1). GTDB lineage: Bacteria > Bacillota_I > Bacilli_A > Acholeplasmatales > Acholeplasmataceae > Peloplasma. The sequence continues at coordinate 23,594 of JAIPGC010000006.1, forward strand.
AACTTTCTAAGAAATCATAAATTGCCAATGGAATAGCAGCTGGAAGGAAAGGTAGAATTTGAGCAAACCCTTTACCTAACATATTGAATGCCAAATGAGGTAAACTTAATCCTACATTGCTAAATGAATCTCCAACAGCAACTGGATCCATATAACCTGTAAGCCAAGCTAAGATTGTACCAACCATAATAGCGAACGCACCAGCAGGAATACCAAAAGGCATTTTCTTAAGCGCAAACCAACCAACAAAAATAATTGCTAATGATGTTAACCCAATATATGGAGTCGTAAAGACTTGACCAGCAGGATTCATCGCAATATAAGTAATTGCTAGACCAGCCAAAGCACCAAGCATCGCTGCACGAGGAATATATTTTTTAATATATATACCAACGAAAGCACCAATACCCATGATAAGACCTTGAATCATATTCCAAGCTATACCAGCAGCCCAAGCTATTTGCCAATCGCCAGTTGTCACAAATACAACTCCGATAACACCAAATGCAACCACGAAATAATGTGGAACACTTAATCCATAAGGCATAGCCGTAACATTTTCTTTATTGTGCTTAATTGAATACATTTTTGCTTGCAAAGCAAGAATAATACCACCAAGACCTACTGCAACAGCTGTACCAGGAACAATATTTCCAAATACGATGTCATTTGGCATACCAATGATAATCAGTAAGCCGGTTGCTGCTAGAAAATTGGTTAATACATTGGAAAATAATCCAAAAAAGCCATTTAAATCACCTTTAACCCACCAAGGTGTTCCACCTTTTAAATTTTTAAACATAGTTTTCTCCTCTTATTTTTTCAGTATTTTTAATAACTTATCGCTTGTCGTAGTCCAACCGAAAATACCATTTTGTTGATTGATCATCCGAATTGCTGCTTCCTGATCACGTGGATCAAATGCTGCAGTGCCATCTTCAATCATTAAGCATTCATATCCTCTATCATTAGCTTCACGAATGGTTGTATGAACACATACATGTGTTGTTACACCACAAACGATTAGTGATTCAATTTGCTTGTTTTGAAGTATTGAATGTAAATCAGTTTGATAAAACGCACCTTTGCCTGGCTTATCAAGTACAACTTCTCCCTTGAGTGGCTTTAATTCATCAACGATATCGTGTCCATATTCACCACGGATTAAAATTCTACCCATAGGACCAACTTCACCAATTGAATTAAATCTTCTCATTTTTGCTTTTGGCACATCGCTCATGTCTGGGCGATGTCCTTCACGTGTGTGAACAATAAACATATCTGCTTCACGTGCTGCATCGAGTATTTTTCTTACTGTTGGAATGATTGATTTGGTTGGTGTGATATCATTTCCCAACGCTTCACCAAATCCCCCAAACTCACAAAAGTCACGTTGCATATCCACAATGACCAGTGCTGTTTTTTTGAGCTCGAAATCAAATGTAAATGGTTTTGCTTCAACTTGATACTTGCTCATCTATAGTTTCTCCTTTCTTTTTATAGTAAAAATAGTATGCTGCAAATAATAAAGATACAATTAAATATCCAATAGTCATTTCTAAATTTGCATTAATTGCTACTGTTCCTGCGTGTATAATACCAAAGAAGGTTAGAACAGCGGCTGTAACAGCGGTAAATCCCGCATGCATAAACTTGTGATCGATGACAAAGACAGCAATGCTACCTAAAATCATACCCACAATAATACTACCTGCACCTAAGCTCATCATACCTGCGTAATTTAGGCCAGCAGTTTCTAAATTGAGTAATCCTACAGTACTTGCATTGGTTCCAGCAGCACCTAATGCGATGTCAACTGCGTTTTTCGTCCAATCAGCTAACCACGGTATAATTGCTAATACTACTGCTGGTGCGTATTTATGTTTGACTGAAGTAAATGCCTGTGTCGTTATGACGACACCAATATAAAGTAGAATTGGTAGAATGGCAACCACAGGGATGATATTAAGCAATATTGAAATCATGCCTAAGGTAGTTAAGATGAAAATTAATGCACCACCAGCAAATGAATACCCAATTCTTGCTCCTGCTTCTTTCCAACCTGGGTGACCAATAAAGATTGCTGTTGGAAACGGATTTCCAAAAATACTACCAATTATTGTTGTTGTTCCATCTGCAATAAGCGCTTCTCTTGTTGAATAGCTATCACCAGCAACAGCAGCACTTTCACAGTTATCAATCGTTTCAAAGAAATTATAAATACCTAATGGAATTGCACTGAATAAGAATGGTAAGGCACTCTCGAACCCCACAAAATAACGGGTAAAACTTGGAACAGGTGCTCCTAATGTAATGCCTTGGATACTATTGACTAATGCTGAACCACTCATCAATCCACTCGCCCAACCAATCATAACACCGACAATAATTGCGACTAACCCAGTTGGTATATTGAAAGGCATTTTAACCTTCCCAACCCAACCTAGTAGAACGATTGCTAAGGCTACTAAACCTATATAGGGTATAGCGAAGACATTAAATGCTGGATTTAGAGCAATATAAGTAATTGAAACCCCAGCCAGTGATCCTAGCATTGCTGCTCTTGGAATTATCTTTCTCAATCTAGCTCCAAAAACACTTCCCAATAACTCAATAATCCCCTCTAATAAAGACCATACTAGGCCTGCTGCCCAAGCTAAATATGCATCTCCTGTAGCCCAAAATACTGGTCCTATGATAAGGAATACAATAAGAAACATATGTGGAACGCTTGTTCCAGCGGGTAAAGCTGTAACATCATCACGTTTTTCTTTTTTAGCAAGTTTAATAGCCATAAAGCTATAATAAACACTAGAAATGAAAATAGATAATCCCACAGCAGGAAGAATGCGTCCATAAACAATATTCCCTGGTAATCCTACAACTACTGAAAGTAAAGTAGCCATAACTAAAATGTTGGTTAGGTTATTTGTAAACAGACCAAAAAGACCATTCCAGTCACTCTTAACAAAGTACTTAATAGTAAACACCTCCTCAGTTAACTTCATTATACACAAATTAAAAATGAATGTAATTATCATTAATTTACAATAAAAACGCTTTATTCTTGTAATATTTTACAGTTATTGCTAAAATATGCCTGAGGTGAGCCTATGCAAACAACTTTAAAAGATCTATTTGAGAGAGAAATCTTTGAATCCTATGAAATCTTATCAGGCAAGGATTATTTAAACCGAAGCTTTCATAGTATTTCAATTCTGGAAACTCCGGATTTTGAGAACTATATTATCGAAGAATCTTTAATTCTAACAACGTTCTATCCAGTAAAAAGTGAGATAGAAACATTTAAACACCTATTGTTTGCACTTAATAAGAAAAACACAGCTGGTATTATGATTAAGATGAACAGATATATTGATATCATACCCAGCGAAATTATTGAACTAGCTAATCAATTAAATTTACCAATAGTAGCACTAAATTATGATGCTAATTTGTCTTCTCTTTTTAACAACATTCTAGTTGAACTACAAAGTCAAGATTACTCCAACTATTCGTTTGACGCAAACTATTCGCAATTCTTAAAACAGATCAATGATCATCCATCAACTAAGACACTCTTGGATATCGTAGAGAAAATACCAGATCTTGATATGCTCGTACAAAATCTAGATACTAAAGTTATCCATTATTCATCAGAAATAATGAATGATTATTTTATCCAATCAAAATCAACAAAACACTTATTTCAAAGAGTAGGAGATACCTTATATTATTCTGAAGATGTCATTTATGACGATACGCCCATCTACCATATCATATTAAAAGCAAACAATGAGAAAAGACACATTCTTCATAATTACATAGAAATCTTTAAGTTAATGATTATTGTTATTCATCAAAAGAAGATTGAAAACACATTAAAACAAAACCAATTTTTATTAAATTTTATTTCAAATATATCATCTAACCTTACAAATACTCAGTTAATAGAATCAAGTAAAAGATATAACTGGAGCATCAATTTTCCTGTTACTTTAATCTTGTTCTCAATTAAAAACGATAAGAGAAGTGACATCAATCCAAATGTTGTGGAATATATTAAGACTGTGATCATCAATAAATTCCATTTGAACAGCGAAGAGCTCAGATTTTCTATGATGAATGAACAATTATTTTTTATACTGAACACGATGGAATCCGTAGACATTGCACAAACAATGCATTATGTCTATGAAACACTACAAGCAAAATACAAACAAATGGTTCTGAAAGTCACATATTCAAATCTTATCAGAGAAGCTTCACAAATCTCTAGGACATATTCTCAGTTATCTGAAGCACTGCTTCATATTGAAAATAGAAACCTCAATATTAACCTGTTTTCAGAAGATAATATCAAACTGCTTAATTTGCTAAAAAATATCGATTATACACACTTAATGGATTATACGAATAATGTTTTAAGTGCTTTGATTGCTTACGAGAAAAAAAATAATGTACCCTTAATCGATACATTATACAAATTCATTGAGTGCAAATTCAACACAAAAAATACGGCTGACGCACTATTTATCCATTATAATTCGGTTAGATATAGACTTGATGTCATCAATCAGTTAGGTATTAATGTAACAGGAAATGTCACGGGACATTTCGATTTATATTTTGCTTTATACCTTTATAAAAACTTTGATCATTATACAAAATAAAAAAGGTGCTCGACTTGAGCACCTTAATTTTAGTCTTTGTTTTGAGCATCTTCATATCTTTCAGCTTGAGCAGTAAATCTACTAAATGCTGTATCAAACATGAAATGTAATGAAACGCCGGCAATACCTTGACGGTTTTTTGCAATACTTAAATCAACTTCACCAGTCAAATTCTTTTCATCACGTTCATAATAATCTTTACGATATAAGAACATGACAATATCGGCATCTTGTTCAATACTTCCGGATTCTCTTAAATCAGCTAAAACGGGTCTTTTATCTTCTCTTTTTTCTACTTCACGAGAAAGCTGTGATAAAGCGAGTACTGGAACTTTGAGTTCTCTTGCCATTTGTTTAAGAGCTCTTGAAATCTTCGCAACTTCCTCTTGACGATTACCTGAACGATCATCTCCTTTAATTAATTGGAGATAGTCGATAACAACAAAATCAAGCTTGCCTTGTTGGCTTAATTTTCTACATTTAGTTCTAATATCGGCAACTGTAACAGCAGCCGAATCATCAAAAGAAATATTAAGCTTTGCTAAAGACTGCATACCACCTTCTAGAAATTGCCATTCTCTAGGTGTTAAATGTCCTGTTTTGATTTTCATATTTTCAATATTCGACTCAGAACTTAGCATACGACCAGCAAGCTGTTCGTTGCTCATTTCCAAACTGAATATCGCAACGCCTGCTTGACCATCTTTATTTCTTTTAGCAATGTTAAGTGCTAAATTCATTGCCATAGCTGATTTCCCCATTGATGGACGAGCAGCTAAAATAATCAATTCTTCAGGTTGAAGACCTGCAGTTATATTATCAATATTGGAAAATCCAGTTCTAAGTCCAGTGATTCCACCTTTCTTATCCCTATTTTTTTCCATCTTATCTTTAACTTCATGAATGACCTCTGACAAAAGTGAAAAAGCAGAGGTTTTTCTCTTTTGTGCAAGTGCAAAAATACTTTCTTCGGCCTTTGATAAATAATCATTGGCATCCATTTCGCCTTGGTATCCTTCTTCTAAAATACTTCCAGCAAGTTCAATGACTTGTCTCTTGAGAGAACCATCTTTAACCAAATCAACATAGGTTTCAAGGTGAGCAACTGAAGGGACAGCTTCTGATAATTGCAAAAGGTATTTCATACCTCCTGCTTTTTGAAGATTTTGATTTTGTTCCAGTCTTGAAGCTACGCTGGTGTAGTCAATCTTCAAATTATCAGCAAACAAATCTTTCATTACTTGATAGATGAGTGCATGTCCTTGTTCGAAGAAGTCTTCATTATTTAATTGGTCAATCACTGAACTGATTTGTTTCGGGTCTAAAAAGATTGCTCCTAAGACTGATTGTTCAGATTCATGATGATGTGGTAGGCTTTTAGCCATAGTATCCCTACTTTTCTATGATATGTACTTCGAATTGTGCTTTGATATCCTTATGTAATGAAACTGTGGCTGTATAGATGCCTATCGAATTGATGTCGCTTGAGATTTCAATCTTTTTACGATCAATCAAGATATGGTGTTCTTTTTCAAATGCTTCAACAATCTGTTTTGTTGTAACACTTCCAAACAATTTGCCATCTTGACCAATTTGAATACCTAAGGTTACTTTCTTATTATCGATTTCTGCCTTTAGTTTCTTCATTAAATCAATGTGTCTTTGGTTTTCTTCAAATGCTTCTTCTTTTGCTCTATTTAATTCAGCAAGATTCTCATCAGTAGCCAATAATGCTTTCTTTTGGGTCACCAAGAATTGGCCATACCCACCAGCAACCTCAATTACATCTTCCTTTTTACCTTTGCCTTTAACATCTTCTAATAAAATGACTTTCACAGGTTCTCCACCTCCACCATATTCTAAATCGATATAATTTTTCAACTCATCATACACATCGTGTACGGATTTATCTTTAATTTGTGCAGCAGCACTATTTAAGTGTCCACCACCACCTAATGCTTCCATTAAGATTTGAACATTAATATTTTGATATGAACGTGCTGAAACACCAATCGTGTTTTGATTCATGCGTGCAATCATAAATGCTGCATCAACACCATTAATCTGCAAAGCCGCATCAGCAACTTGCGCCAATAGTATTCTATCTTCATAAATATCAGACGTAATCACGAATGCAAATCTTTCCAAATATATTTCAACATTGCCCAAAAGATTATTAATCTCCAGGGTTCTCATTAAATCTCTTCTTAACCATAGCTTAACGCTTGTTACGTCAGCACCTAAGTCCTTAAGCTTAGCAGCAACCTCAAAGGTTCTCGCTCCAGTTCTATAACTGAAGTTATTGGTATCAACTACTAATCCACCATACATAATCGTAGCTTCAAGTGGTGATATCTTGATTTCTTCTTCCATATTATAGAAATTGAGCAATTCCATCATCAACTCAATTGTTGAAGATGCATATGGTTCAATGAAACTAAAGAGTGAATTAAAGCTTTCTTCACTTGCTCGGTGGTGATCAACAACAATCAATTTGCCAACCTTTTCCAAAATGTCTGGGTTCATGACCATCTTTGGTGACTGAGTATCTACGACAATCAATAAACTATCAGCATTGATTTGTTTAATGATTGACTCTGAATCGTAACAATTTTCAACCAGTGCTGGAAGGTCTGCTTTAACAATTTCAAATATTTGTTGAACTGTCTTATCTAGTTTTGGCACATCTACAACTAGGTAAGCTAGCTTTTTACTGGCTTTAGCCATATGATAAACAGCAATCATTGAACCAAAATCATCTAGGTCAGCTTGATTGTGTCCCATGATGATAACATTTGAAGATTTTTCAATAAAGTCTTTAATGGTTTGCGCATTGATTCTTACACCAACACGTGAGTTCTTAGCTGATGCATCATTTTTAGCACCAAAGTAAGCAATCTTTTGGTCCTGAATATTGACAACGACTTGGTCTCCGCCTCGTTTTTCTGCAAGTTCAATCGCATTTTGTGCATAGATACCGAGTTCTTCATAATTGACATCCCAAGAGGCTATACCCATAGAAATGCTCACTCGAACTTGGTTTTGGGTTGAAATTAAACGCACTTTATCCAAAATGTCAAATTTATCTTGAATCATCAGATTAAGCTGTTTGCGAGATAGAACAACAACCAATCTTTCATCTGAATAGGGTTTCAAGAATCCGTTATATTTATTTGCCCAGTCAGCAATCGCTGCTAAGTATTCACCCTTTAAACTCGATTGCTCAGAAACATCCATTGATCCTAACGCTTCATCAAGATTATCCAAATAGATGATACCTAATGCTGGGATTTGTTCATTGTATCTTTGTTTAACTGTTTCTCTATCGGTGACATTAAACAAGTAAAAGAATTTATATTCAGCACGATAAGTCACATCATAGCTTTCATTTTTAACTTGAATGATAAACTGAATCTTATTATTCATTGCTGCTAAATGGAGCTGAGGATGAACATCTTTTAAATCTTTCCCCATGATTTTAGCATCAAAAATCGTTTTAGCATGAGGATTTGCCCATTTGATTTCAAAGTCCTCATCTAAAGCGATAATTCCGATTGGCAATTCATTAAAAACTTCATCGCCTACTTGATTAACATGATAAGACAACTTCGTCCACATGGATAATCTATTTTGTAAAGTCTTTACTTTTTGTCTGTTTTGATAATTAAGAGTTACATATATAGCGACAAAAATAAGGACAAGACTGCCCAATAATAGAATAAACGAAGTTAGATGTGCTGCAGATTCAAATTTCAGATAGGGTAAAAATAAATAAATACTACTACCTAAAACAATCAGAGCAAGTATGAGGAATAGCCAACGTTTCATGTGAACCACCTACTTTAAGCATATTATATCAATAATATGATGCTATTTCAATTAAATTTAAGTTTCTTGAAAATAAAAACTGCATATGTATGCAGTTTGAATTTATTAGTCCTTGACGAATGGGATCAAAGCCATGTGACGTGCTCTTTTAATTGCTGTCGCAAGTGGACGTTGCCATTTAGCTGAAGTTCCTGTAATACGTCTTGGTAAAATCTTACCACGATCAGTAATAAATCTCTTCAATAGCTCTACATCCTTGAAATCTATGTGTTCAACTTTATTTTGTGTAAAGTAACATACCTTCTTGCGCTTTTTAAATCCACCGCCGCCACCGCTGCGTCTTTGTTGTTGCATGATGTTTCCTCCTTAAAATGGTAGATCTTCTTCTGCAGCGAGTTGTTTACTTGTTTCGTAGAACTCGTCATTATCTGCAGTGTCAGTATCTTTTTCGTAAGTTGTTTCATTGTTGGTTTCGCCCTTGCTCTCTAAGAACTGGACGGAATCACAAACAACTTCTGTAACATAACGTGTACCGTTGTCTGCTTCATACGTTCTTGTTTGTATGCGACCTTCGATACCTAGTAATGCACCTTTTTTTACAAAGCGTGCTAAATTTTCTGCTTGTTTGCGCCAGACGACGCATTGAATGAAGTCAGCTTGTTTTTCTCCCGATTGATCGGTAAATTGACGATTAACTGCAAGAGTAAAGCTAACTACGGCAATATTTGATTGTGTCGACTTCATTTCTGGATCCTTGGTAATTCTACCCACCAAAATGACTCTGTTCATCATATTATTCGCCTTCCTTTACAACAATAAATCGAATGACTTCTTCTGTAATTCTAACAACACGGTTAAATTCAGCAACTGCTTCTGGAGTTGCATCAACGAGTAGCCAAACATAATAGCCTTTTTTGTGATGTTCAATTTCATAAGCTAAATCTTTCAAACCCAACTCTTTAAGTTCCAACACTTTACTATCGTAATTAACGAATATCTCGTTAAAATGATTTACAATGGTTTTAATGTTTTCGCTTTCTACAGTTGGACGGATGATATACATAACTTCGTATTTTTTCATCTATTCCACCTCCTTATGGTCTATGGTCTTTATAAGACAAGGATATATCTTATGCCAAATTATTATATCATATATGATATGAGATTACAACGATTTTCAAACTGTTTTTTTTATAAGCTTTGATTGAGTTTTTGATAGGTCAATCGAACTGTTTTTCTGATTGCTTCTAAGCGTGTCAAATGATTAAATTTGAGATTGAATGCTTTAACATCGCCATTAAAATCAATGGCAATCCAAGCTTCCAAATTCGAAGTTGACTCTTGCTTTTCTGGTCCAGCATTTCCTGTAACTGCGACACCAATATTGGTATTCATTAGTTTGCGAACTGCTGTTGCCATTTCTATTGCGATGTGCTTACTGACGATGCCATATGTCTTAATATCTTCCAAAGAAATGCCTAATATTTTATTTTTTTGTTCGATATTATATGCGATAATACTACCTGATATCACATGAGATGATCCGGGATTCTTAATCATTTCATATGCAAGCGCACCACCGGTCATACTCTCTGCAAACGCTATTGTTAAGCCATTTGCAAGACATTGTTCAAATACTTTTTGAGCAATCATGACAATGTAATATTAACAACGAATTCTACGAATGTGCCATCAACGTTGCGTAATACTTTAATGACATGTACATCGCCAAATTCAGCATCTTCAAGCTGAAGTGCTATATCAGCAATTGATGTGATTGCAGTACCATTCATCTCTACAATAAGGTCAAATTCTTCTAAAACGAGATGTGCATTTCTTGTTAGATCAAATCCTATAACTACGACTCCAACTGGATTTTCAGGAAGCAATGAAGCATCATGTGATTCTAGGAATACACTGATTTCTTGTACTGTAATACCTAATCTTGGTTTTCTTACAACAACCTCAAAATCAGCATTGGTAAATCCTCTGACAATCGGTGCTATTTTGTTGATGCTTAAAGTATAATTCAAACCTTCAGCAGCTATTGTTCCTTCAACTGTTGAAATGTTTGCAACTTTTGCAACATTGATACCTATCAGTTCACCATTCAAATTAAACAGTGGACCGCCACTATTTCCAGGATTTAATTCCGCATCATGCATGATGACTAAACCGGGAACACCATTATATGGATATGAGGCAATACTGACAATACCTTGTGTCACATAATTGAATTTATCGATATTTTGAGGTGTGCCTATAGCATATACGTCTTGACCTACAATAATTTGTGTAATCGTATTATCATCAATCGATGCCACATGGTGGACACGTAAAACTTCAGTAGTCTCAATACGGACTACAGCAATATCATATGTTGGGTTGCTCGCAAAATCCACTACAGAAATATCATCAATCACATCGCCAAAATGAACTGTCATCTCTCCACCATCTTCAACAACATGGGCATTAGTCATAATGTAATAGCGAAACATATTATTCTCTAAGGTTTCGCTCTTATAGATAATACCTGATCCATGTCCTGTTTCAGTCTTAACGACAACTACCGATGGTGAAACCTCAGCAATCATATCAATTCTTAATTGCTCATAAGCGATAGGTGATGTATATGGAACTTCAGCTCTAAGCTCAAGTGAACAACCCACAAGTGCAAGTACAAAAAGCATTACAATAAACATACTTAATAATTTTTTCTTCATGATGAAATACCTCCTAATTTGAATAAAACATGTGCATTTTCTGTTGTTTGTTTCATAACATCTGCAACAGATATCTTCTTAATTTCTGCAATTTTTTCAACTACATATTTGGTGTATGCTGGTTCATTTCTTTTACCCCTAAAAGGCATTGGAGCTAAATAAGGGCTATCAGTTTCAACCAATATGTGCTTTAAATCAATGTTTTCTACAATTTCAACAAGTTCTTCTGCTTTTTTAAATGTGATGGGGCCGTCAATTCCAATATAGAATCCTAGCTCAACAGCTCTTTTCGCATCTTTTAGATCAGAACTAAAGCAATGAAAGACTCCTGTTACTTTTCCTTTAGATGGCAACAGGCATTGATATGCCTCTTCAAATGAGCTTCTCGTGTGAATGACTAAAGGCAATTTAAACCTTTTTGCCAGTTCAATCTGCTCAAGAAAGATCGACCTTTGCAAATCATAATTATCTTGCCTCCAATGTAGGTCAATACCACATTCCCCAATAGCAACAACCTTTTTCTTAGTAACAAGTGATTCTAAATGTTCAGTTGTTTCATGATCCACATAACCAGGATGCACACCAACAGTCGCATAAAGCATGTCATGCTCATTTGCCAAGGATATTGCCAACTCATTAGAAGCTTCATCCATACCAATAACAATGATCTTTTTGACATTGTTCTTTTGAGCGCGCTTCAATACCTCATTTAAATCGTCTTTATACTCTTCTGTATTTAAATGTGCATGAGTATCAATAATCACAAGTCTTCACCTCAACTGTAAATATATTTTATCATAGATAAATGAAAATAATAGAGTCTTGCATAAATTCGATAAAATCACATGATTATGTTTGTATAATAATCAACAAAAAACCATGTCAGGATTAATCTGACATGGTTGACTCATCATTTTTGAGATACCTTTGATCCAAAGAAGCGTTATTTTTTAACTGCTGCTTTAGTTGGTTGTACTTGAGTTTTTTGTGGTTGTTTTGCTGGTTGTTGAAATGTAGCTTTTGGTGCTGGTTTAGCTTGTTCTTTACCCTTTGTTACTGGTTTGAATTGTCCCATTGATATTCACCTCTCTTTCTGATTTTTAACATACAAAATCATCTGTTTGGTGATTATCTATTAAGGGATTACTTGCGTTTTCCTATAAGCTTTTCATCATCGACCAGCATGATTTATGCTGCCCAAATTAAGGGATAAATCATATTTGCTCCCTATACCTTTATCATACTCTTTTCTTTTCGATTTGTAACAATTTTTGAACCGATTTTTATAGATTTTTTATACAAATTTGAGTCCTCAATCCATAAGATATTCTCTTGTCAAAACAAAGCAAAAAAACAACAAAAAAGAGGTCCATTTGGGCCTCTGATTTTAATGTTTAAAACCTATTCAAGAATCTTAGTTACAGATCCTGAACCAACAGTACGTCCACCTTCACGAATTGAGAACTTAGTAGTTTCTTCAATAGCGATTGGGTGAATCAATTCTACGATCATGACGGTGTTATCACCAGGCATAACCATTTCTGTACCTTCTTGAAGTGTAATAACGCCAGTGACGTCAGTAGTACGGAAATAGAATTGTGGGCGGTAGTTTGAGAAGAACGCTGTATGACGTCCGCCTTCTTCTTTAGAAAGGACGTAAACTTGAGCTTCAAATCTGAAGTGTGGGTTAACGGATTTTGGTTTAGCTAATACTTGACCACGTTCAACTTGATCGCGGTTAATACCACGAAGAAGGGCACCGATGTTGTCACCAGCTTGAGCAAAGTCTAATAACTTTCTAAACATTTCAACACCAGTTACAACTGTTTGCTTAGTATCAGTGATACCAACGATTTCAACTGGATCTCCAACTTTGATTGTTCCACGGTCTACACGGCCAGTAGCAACAGTTCCACGACCAGTAATTGTGAAGACATCTTCAACTGGCATTAAGAAAGGTTTGTCAGTAGCACGAACAGGATCGTCGATATAGCTATCAACAGCATCCATTAATTCTTGTACACTTGCTTCACCTTTTGGATCGCCATTAAGAGCTAATAATGCTGAACCACGGATAACAGGAATGTCATCTCCTGGGAATTCATATTCTGTTAATAATTCACGAATTTCCATTTCGACTAAGTCTAATAATTCTTCATCATCAACCATGTCGCATTTGTTCATGTAAACAACAAGCTTAGGTACACCAACCTGACGAGCAAGTAGAATGTGTTCTCTTGTTTGAGGCATAGGACCATCTGCTGCTGATACAACTAAGATTCCACCGTCCATTTGAGCAGCACCTGTAATCATGTTCTTGACATAGTCAGCATGACCTGGGCAGTCAACGTGAGCGTAGTGACGCTTTGTTGTTTCATATTCAACGTGTGCAGTATTAATAGTTATACCGCGTGCTTTTTCTTCTGGTGCACTGTCGATAGATGCATAATCTTTAATTGTTGCTAACCCTTGCTTTGCGAATACTGTAGTGATCGCTGCAGTTAGAGTAGTCTTACCGTGGTCAACGTGGCCAATTGTACCGACATTAACGTGAGGTTTAGTTCTTTCAAATTTTTGTTTTGCCATTTTAAATAGTTCCTCCTATAATTAGTTTATTTTTTGTTTTTATTTTAAATTTTGTTTAGCCATAATCATTGTATATTAAAATATACATTTTTGCAAGCGGATTAGTTCGATCCGCGCTTTTTAATAATTTCTTCCATAATTGATTTTGGACAACGTTCGTAACGAGAGAATTGCATCATAAATGTTGCGCGTCCTTGAGTGTTTGAACGAAGTGATGTCGCATATCCAAACATTTCAGATAAAGGCACACTGGCGCGTATAGCGACAGCATTACCACGACCTTCTTGACTCTCTAAACGGCCACGTCTAGACGTTAAATCGCCAATAACGTTACCTACATAATCATTTGGAACAACAACTTCAACATCCATAATAGGTTCTAATAGAATAGGATGTGCCTTTGTCTTGGTTTCTTTAAGTGCCATAGATGCAGCAATCTTAAATGCCATTTCAGAGGAGTCGACATCATGGTATGATCCATAATGAAGCGTTGCTTTAATATCAATAACTGGATAACCAGCAATAATACCATTTGGTAATGCTTCTTCAATCCCTTTTTGAACTGCTGGAATGTATTCTCTTGGAATGACACCACCAACAATTTTATCTACGAATTGGAAGCCTTTGCCTGGGTTTGGTTCAAATTTAATCACAACGTGACCATATTGACCACGACCACCAGATTGACGTACGAATTTACCTTCGATATCAGCTTCACCAGAGATCGTTTCACGATAAGATACTTGAGGTTCAGCAACATTAGCTTCTACCTTAAATTCTCTTTTCATACGATCAACAATGATTTCCAAATGAAGTTCACCCATACCAGCAATAATTGTCTGGCCAGTTTCATGATCAGTAAATGTCTTGAAGGTTGGATCTTCTTCAGCAAGTTTTGTTAAGGCCATTGTCATCTTGTCTTGGTCTTGCTTTGTCTTTGGTTCAATCGCGACGTTGATAACTGGTTCTGGGAACACCATGGATTCTAAGATGATATCATCTCTTTCTCCAGCAAGTGTATCTCCTGTAGTTGTATCCTTAAGACCAACAACAGCAGCAATATCACCAGCAAATACTTCTTTGATTTCTTCACGGTGATTAGCATGCATCTGAAGCACACGTCCGAATCTTTCTTTGTTGTCTTTATTGGTATTTCTGACATATGATCCAGCACTAATCTTACCTGAATAAACTCTAAAGAATGTAAGACGTCCCACATAAGGGTCTGTCATGACTTTAAATGCTAGTGCAGTAAATGGTTCATCATCCGAAGGATGGCGTTTGACTTCTTCACCATGACTGTTATGTCCTATCACAGCATCAACATCAGTTGGTGCAGGAAGATAATCGACAACAGCATCTAGCATTAACTTAACACCTTTATTTTTGAATGAACTTCCGCAAATCACTGGGAAAAATTTGACTGCTAACGTTCCTTTACGGATTGCTGCTTTAATTTGAGGAATACCAATGGGTTTACCTTCAAGATATTTTTCCATCAAATCTTCATCAAAATCAGCGATTGCTTCAACCAGTTCTTCTCTTTTTTGTTCAACGATTTCTACCAAATGTTTTGGTATGGGTACTACTTGACTTACTTCATCAGCGTCTCCATCATACAAGTATGCTTTTCTTTCAATGATATCAATGATGCCATTGAAATCAGATTCAGCGCCAATTGGCCACTGAATAGGATAAGCTTTAACTCCTAAGCGATTATGCATCGTTTTGATGGAACGGGCAAAATCTGCACCGATTTTATCCATCTTATTAACGTAAACAATTCTTGGAACCTTATATTCGGTAGCTTGTCTCCAAACAGTTTCTGTTTGAGGTTCAACTCCGGCTTGCGCATCTAAGACAGCAACAGCGCCATCTAAAACACGAAGTGATCTTGATACTTCGACCGTGAAGTCAACGTGACCTGGGGTATCAATAATATTCACACGGAAATCCTTCCAATATGCTGTTGTTGCAGCAGATGTAATGGTAATTCCACGTTCCTGTTCTTGAGCCATCCAGTCCATAGTAGCAGCACCATCGTGAACCTCACCGATCTTATGAATTTTACCCGTATGGTATAAAACTCTTTCAGTCGTTGTTGTTTTTCCCGCGTCGATATGAGCCATGATGCCAATATTACGGGTTTTATTTAATGGGTATACACGAGGCATATTTTAATCTCCTTACTTACCAGCGATAGTGAGCAAATGCTTTATTTGCTTCAGCCATGCGGTGCACATCTTCACGCTTCTTCACAGATGCTCCTAAACCTTGTGACGCATCTATAATTTCTTTCGCAAGTTTTTCTTCCATAGTTTTCTCATTACGCAAACGTGCGTAATTGATTAACCATCTCAATGCTAATGTTTGTTTTCTTGAAGCTCTAACTTCAGTTGGTACTTGGTAGTTTTGACCACCAATACGGCGTGAACGAACTTCTAATATTGGGGTAATATTATTTAATGCTTCATTGAACACTTCAATTGGTTCGCGTCCAGTAGCTTCTTTGACGCGATTGAATGCTCCATATAAAATACCTTGGGCAGTTCCTTTTTTACCATCAACCATGATTGTGTTAACAATACGTGTAACAAGTTTTGATTGATAGATTGGATCTGGTAAAACGTCGCGTTTTACTATATGACCTTTACGTGGCATGAGTTCACCTTCTTCCTTTCATTTTGATAGATGATTTTTTATATTAATTACTTTTTCTTTACAGCTGCAGCCTTAGGACGCTTAGCGCCATACTTTGAACGTGACTGTTTGCGGTTTGCAACGCCGGATGTATCTAATGTTCCGCGTACGATGTGATAACGAACTCCTGGAAGGTCTTTAACACGACCACCACGAATGAGTACCACACTATGTTCTTGAAGTGAATGTCCGATTCCTGGAATATAAGCAGTAACTTCTGTTTGATTGCTTAAACGAACACGGGCATACTTTCTAAGAGCAGAGTTAGGTTTCTTTGGTGTCATTGTAGTAACACGTGTGCATACACCACGTTTTTGAGGTGAGGTGTAGTCACTTTCACTTTTGTGTAGACTGTTGAAACCATAGCCTAGTGCAGGTGATTTAGATTTGTACTTTTTGTCTGTTCTTCCGTTTTTTACAAGTTGTGAAATAGTTGGCATTTGTAGTTCTCCTTTCTTCTAACACATATCCAAGTGTTTCTTTTTTGGTTTAAAAAATTAATTTTGGCTTTATTGAGCCAAAATAATGGTAATTCTTACGTGTAATTAACACAGCGTATTTATTATATAATAAGTGGTGATTATTGTCAACTTTTTTGAGTGAATTTTTCATTAAAATGAGAAAACACCCATATGCTGGATGTTTTATGTTTTAAATCTTATATTCCATATCATTTAAATATGTTGTTTCATTTTCTTCATGATCACTGTAATCCGTAAAATAACCCTTAAAATGAATGTGATTTTTATTTTTATGGACGATTTTCGAATGCTTGAAGTTCATTTAATTGAAGATAAAACCATTCCTTTGTATTTTCAATACCGCTCTCTTGTTCCATCAAATCTAAAAACTCATCAATTGTAGCACTGGAAAAAGCAAATGTTTCATAATAGACAGTTAGTATATCGATCATCTTCTCAATATCTCCATCAAGAAATTCATCAACATAATATCGAAACATAGAAGGTCCATGATAATAAATTAGAAATGCATAATAATCCCCATATTCATCGACTTCTCTTAAAAGATTTGCACCTACATT
>JAIPGC010000098.1 GCA_021736335.1 Acholeplasmataceae bacterium
CAGATGAAGTGATTGCTGAGCAAGTCATCGGTAAAGAAGAAATTGATTTAAAAGAAATCGAAGAAGAAAAAAAGATTGAGGCCATCAAAAAAGAAAAAAAGATTGAAGGCTATACATTCAAAAATGATCAACTACAAGATTTAGATGGTCTACTTGGAAATGCTAACTTTGTTGATGGTAGACATTTATGGATTGCTGGATTCGATCAAGAAGCAACCATTTTCTCAGGAAAAAAGAATTTGAAATTCTTAGCTGTAAAGGATAACGATCTATATTTGATGAAGATTGAAAAGAATGTATTGTTACCCTATAGAGTTTTTGATGTTGATGATGTCAAGTTAGTTGATGTCACTACAAAACTTACTAAATCATCAATAAAGATTAATTTTAAGGATGATGAAACCTTTTGGATTGATATTACTGAAAATAAAGAATCACTTAAGGCAATTAAAGGCATATTTAGATAATCAAAAGGCATCATACATAAAAATCGTAGATTATTGATATGATCCCCTTAAAGTAGACAGTACAAATAATTAAAATTGTATTGTTTAAAGAAAGGGGATTTTTATTTTCGTCTCTAATCTTTGACATTTTATGAAAACCTCTTTATAATGAATATAGCAGCATATGGAGTATGAAATGAAAAAGTTAGAATCATTTTTAAATAGTGGATTATATATAGCACTTATCTTTACGATCACGTTTGTTTCGTGGTCTTTTTATCATGAAACTCCACCTACAGCATTTAATCTTTATAATATGATTGGATTGTTTGTATTGATTTTAATCAATACGATTGTTCTAGGGTTATTTAGGAACACGCTTTATAGTGTTCCTGTACTTGTTGCAGTTCTGTTTATCATTAATAAATCAGATATTTCATTCGATAATTTATCATCATTTAGTTATCCTATAGTATCATTTACTACGCTTCTACTTGGTTATGCTATCCACTGGATTAGATTCAAACCGAATATGAAAAAGGGTGTATTCTTTATAGGATTTGGACTGATTGCTCTATCTTACATCATTCCCTTATTGTATACACCATTTAAAACTGAGGCAATTCCAGTTTCTTTAATGGGTACAATCTTCTTTGGGTTCTATATATTCTATTCAAGTACATTGAAGAGCAATCTTAATTATTTATTCAAAATTATGATTTTTGCTAATATTTTACTTACTGCTCAAGTATTTTTCTATATATATCAGGGATACTTATTGTTTCCTGATATGGATTTTTATCACAGAATTTTTCAAGGATGGCAAAGAAATCTTGGTTGGGCAAATATCAATGATATGTGCTTCTATATTTCGCTGACCCTACCTAGTTACTTCTATTTCATATTTAAAAAACAAAGAATATATTTGAATTCATTACTTTTGATTTTACCTGTTGTTGCCGTTGTATTGACAAAATCACGTGGAGGTATGATTAGTTTTGGAATATCAATCATTGGATTAGCACTCTTAATGCTTTATAAAGGTAACAGAAAACTACTTACCATTTTTAGTATATTTATTGTAATTTTTGTGCTATTCTTTATACTAAATTCACAATTGATACAGGTGTGGATTGAGTCATTTATTGATTCTTTTACTGTGGAAGATTATGGATTTTTTACTGGTCGAAAATTAATATATCAGGTTGGTTTAGAAGTTTTCAGACAGCATCCTTTGTTTGGTGGAGGATGGATGTCAATATCTATTGCTTATGATAGATGGATTGAAGTTTATGGATTACCTCAAAGATTGTTTATGTTTCATTCAACATTGATTCAAGCATTAGCTACTATGGGATTATTTGGATTAGGAGCACTATTTGTACACTATTTCCAAATAGGTAAGTTTATGCTTAAGAGCTTAAATCTCGAAAAATCATTATTCATTATAGGATATATTGCTACGCAAGTTCACGGGTTAATTGATAATGTTCAATATGCAGTACCATATAGTGTCTTAATTGTTCTATTCTTAAGTATATATGAGACATCAGAAAAACAAACAAGTTTTGAAGTCATCAATAAAAGGTATTATTTAATCGAAGAAAAATAAAAACGTGACCACTGGGTCACGTTTTACATTTATATATTATAGTATTTTTTATATTCAGCTGGGTGAGGAATCTGATTGATTTCTTTTGCTTCAGCTCTTTTATTAGTAATCCATGTTTTAATTAACGCTTCAGGGAATACGCCATCCTTAGTTAGATATTTGTGATCAATTTCTAAAGCATCTAGTGCTTGATCAAGTGTTGATGGAACAGATTCTATTTTCTTTTGTTCCTCAAGACTTAAATTGTATAGATTGAAATCATAAGGTCCCCAGTGATGATCCTTGGGATCTATTTTGTTTTCTATACCATCAAGACCTGCCATTAATATTGCTGAATAAGCGAGGTAAGGATTACAGGTTGCATCCGGATTTCTAAGCTCAAATCTCTTGGTATCTGGTGATTTGGCATAGCTTGGAATTCTGATGATCGCACTACGGTTTGCTGTTGCGTAACCAATCGTAACAGGTGCTTCAAATCCAGGAACTAATCTCTTATAAGAATTGGTCGAAGGATTCGTTAAAGCGCATAATGAAGCGATATGTTTAAGTATACCACCCATGAAATAATCTGCTGTTTCGCTTAAATGAGCATATCCTGCTTCATCATAAAATAATGATTTACCATTCTTTTTAAGAAGCATATGAACATGCATCCCATTACCAGCTTCCTTATAAATGGGTTTTGGCATGAAGGTTGCTGTTTTACCAGCTTCTTTCGCACAGTTCTTAATAACATACTTAGCAATCATGGTAGCATCTGCCATGTGACTCATCTTCCCAAGTTTCACTTCAATTTCTAGTTGCCCAGAACCACCGACTTCATGATGATGGTACTTAACTGGTACACCCCATAAATCCATGAGTTCTGACATTCTATTTCTTAAATCATAAGTTGAATCTGATGGTTGATCAATATGATATGCACTCTTTGAATCCACTTGATAACCATGAGAATCATTGGCTGTATTCCATTCAGCATCTTCTAAATCAAAACTAAATCCAATATGATTAGCTTTGACTTCAAAAGATACCTGATCAAAGACATGAAACTCAAATTCAGGACCAATAATCATTTCATCTGCAATCCCTTGTTTGATCATGTATGCTTCAGCATGTTTTGCAATATTTCTTGGATATTGATCAAATGGTGTATTTTCTTTACCTATCACTAAAACGTCACCTAACATGTTTAAAGTTTTAGATTGACTAAAAGGATCAATCATCATTGTGGAGAGATCAGGAATAAAGATCATATCACTTTTTTCTACCTGAGCAAATCCATAGCTTGATGCATCAAAACCAACACCATAGGTCATAATGTCTTGATCGAAATTTTTTGAGGGGATGGTTAAATGTCTCCATTTACCATCTAAATCAACCATCTTGAAATCGATCATTTCAATTTGATTGTCTATGATAAACTGTTTTACTTCATCAAAAAGCTTTGTCATTGCTTCCTCCGGATACTTTCTATAAAACTGTAATCCACTGATTTGGATCTTCTATATCACCATATTGAATACCAGTGAGTAGATCATATAACTTCTTTATCGTTGGTCCCATTTCTATACACGCAGGAAAGACATGTTTTTTATTACCATAGGTAATTGTACCAATTGGTGTAATCACTGCAGCTGTCCCGCAGGCACCAGCTTCAGATAACTCATAAAGATCATATAAATAGATGTCATCTTCAATGACTTCTATTTCTAAGACATTTTTAGCTAACCACTTTAAAGAACGATTGGTAATACTATTTAGAATACTTGGAGATTTAGGGGTTATGTATTTACCTTCTCTAGTTATACCAAAGAAGTTTGCTGCCCCTACTTCTTCAATCTTTGTATGTGTTTTTGGATCTAAGAAAATACAATCAGCAAATCCGCTTTTTCTTGCTGCAAGCTGAGGATAGAGACTAGCAGCATAGTTGCCACCGACTTTAGCATGACCAGTGCCATTTGGTGCAGCTCTATCGAATTCTGTGACATACATGTCAACAGGACTTGCTGGACCATCAAAATATGATCCTACTGGAGATACCACGATACTAAAAATATATTGTGACGAAGGACGTAGTCCCAAATTGTCACCAACACCAATCATGAAAGGTCTAATATAAAGTGTTTCATTATGTCCATATTCAGGAACGAACTTTTCATTTGCGAGAACTACCTTTTTAACTGCATCAACAAAGACATCAACTGGAACAGTTGGCATCACCATACGTTCACAAGATGTCATGAATCTTCTTGCATTATCTTCAACTCTAAATAGTTGAATCTTCCCATCTTTTCTTCTGTAAGCCTTTAAGCCTTCAAAACATTGTTGACCATAATGTAATGCTGTTGATAAAGATGAAATAGTGATTGTGTTATCTTCTCTTAAAGCACCTTCATCCCATTTGCCATCTTTGTAATATGAGATGTAGTTGTAATCTGCTTTAACATAAGAAAAACCCTTTGGTTTAATATCCATTTTTTCCTCCCTTATATATGAATTATTTTATTTTTAATTTTTTTCGATAGAAAAAGAATGATATGAATCACAAAGACTAAAAAAGATGATTCTACTTATGAATTTCAACTTCAGATTCTTCTTTTGGTCTGACACCCAAAATCTTACTGAAGAATAATTTTGTTTCTTGTGTATCGTATACAAACATGAATATGAGGGCAATCATACCACCATAAACAATGGCTGGTATGACCAACCAAATGACAGGCCAGTAAAAAGATGCGCCAGTTAAGGGATGAACTCTCATGAAATATGGAACAAAGATTCCAAGGAATAATCCTAAACCAGTCAAGTCACCTCTTACACCAAAAATAAATGAGGGATTTCTTTTTGTTGGATCATATAAATCTTCTTTAGGAACCCAATTGAGTAATGTCATAACAAGCTCATTAACGAAAATAAGCACTAAAACTAAAATTAACATAATAGGTGCACGATAGGCACGATGAATCGATAACTCGTGCATTTGAAAACGCATCATCAAGAAAGGTGATAAAAAGAGTAAAAAGTGCGCCATATAGAATCTCATGACTTCTATATTGAAAGCACTTCTTAGTCCTATAATCTCTCCATTAAAGTATTCACTCATAGCATCCACAGGAAAAATGAAAGTGATGATACCACTAGCCATCCCAACCATGACCATATAATCTTTTAAGGTCTTATTTTTTGTAAAATA
>JAIPGC010000099.1 GCA_021736335.1 Acholeplasmataceae bacterium
ATTTATAATTCACATTCTATTTTATCATATATTAATAATATTGTAATAATTATAATGATTAATTTATGTCTTTATTTACAGCTAAATCACCTAAAACAATCCAATTCTTTGCTCTAAAGAATACATCTAGTGCAAAAACAAGCAAGGCGGGGGTTACAATCATAAAGACTACAGAAAGCCATGCAGCAGTGGAATACCCCATCCAATCAAGAGTTTGAAGCTGACCTACAAGTGCAGAACTACCCATACCAGCACCAAATTTAGATGTCTCAGTTCCAAAAACAATATAAAATAATGGAGCCAAAATAGCTGAAGCTATGATTGTTGGCAACCAAATCACAGGTTTTCTTAAAATATTTTTAAATTGTAGCATCGAAGTCCCAAATGCAATGGACAATACCATACCAATATTATTATCTTTTCTAGATTGTACTGCAAATCCGATCATTTGGGTTGTACAACCGATCACAGCAGCACCACCTGCAATACCTTCAAGTGAGATTGCTATAGCAATCGCAGCACTAGACAGTGGTGATGTGAGTAATATACCTAATGCAACAGCAATAACGATGCTCATTGGAATTGGAGCAAATGCAGTAGCTGATGATATACCTAGTTTAATGTATGTTATTAAAAATACGATAGGTGCACTAAGGATGAGAGTTAATGTCAATGCAATGACGGATCCCAATAATGGAATGAGCAGAATATCAACAGGTGTTCTTCTTCTTAATATTAATTTTAGAAGTAAAATTCCAAAAATAACAACTAGATATGTTGTAACAGGGTCATTGTTAATTCCTACGACGATTCCTGTACCAAAAACAACTTTGAAACTTGTAGCAATACCACCCATAACGGCAGCAACTACCATTTTTAAACCATCCATCTTTAAGCTTAAAGCAATACCCATACCAATACCTACACCGGTCAAGCCCATGAGCGCTCCAGCTAAAGTAACTTCAATGAGTGGAATTCCAAGTAATCTTCCAAACTGTTGAAAAATAACACCAATAATCAATGTAGCAAATAAACCATAAACCATACCATTCATTGTCGTCATGACAAATGATTTAACTTTCTTTTCCTTCATGATATCAACTCACTTTCCAAAGTATATTTTATCATAATAAGGAAAGAATATAGAAAAAAAAAGACAATCGTCTTTCTTTATTAAATCTAATTAAATATAAATATGTTTGCGATTATGACTCAACTCTTTTTTGCCGATACATCATTTGATCAGCTTCTCTCATCATATCAGCATAACATTGCCCTTCTTTCCAAACGTGAATACCATAAGAGAAACATGGTATATGATTATTTTCTGTTACATCCAATGAACAATTTGAAGACATTTCTTGCATCAATTTTTCTGCATCATGGGAAGAATCCTCAAGAATCATGACAAATTCATCACCACCATATCTATAAACATAGTTAGAATAGTTTTGTATCATTTGTCCAAAATTAATCAAGATCTGATCACCAAAGGGATGTCCATAAATATCATTGATTTCTTTAAAATCATTAAGATCCATCAGAATATATGTAAATGTATGATGATTCTCTGAGCATTTTTCTATCAAATCATGTGCTTTTTCCTCAAGCGATTTTCTATTAAGAAGACCAGTCAAGAAATCTACTTTTGTCAACTCTTCAAGTGTAGATATCAATATTTCATTTTCGTCCAATTTATTTTCTAGCTCTTTAGAAAGAATTTTGTTAATAATGAATGTGATATTGATAAATATTGAAAACAATAGCAACAAACCTAAAACATGAAATGTCACATCCTGTGAGTAGGATAAAAAATCAAGAATCAAATGATAATTGATAATGGCTGCCACAGCTCTGGAAAAGTTAATAATTATATAGCCTACGAGCATGTAAACCAAAGAGTATAAATAATCAAGTTTGAATTTTTTTGCTTTCTTGTATAAATAGACAGCACTTTGTCCATATACAAAAAATAGACTCATGGAAATAACGACGATGCGCAATGAAACATTGTTATCAATTAAAGTAAGATATGCAAATACGAATAAGAAAAGGATTGATATGATGAGATAAGATCTATTTTCTTCTATAATGCCAAATAATCTTTTGATTCCTAGATTAAGTATAATCATACTTGAAAAAATAATGTAGTTTCCAAAGAGAATAGAGGTATATAGTTCATAAGGAAGAAACTCCCTTAATGATAATAATAGTGTACCAACAGCATACAAAAGAAATCCTAGCATCATATGAAATAGTCCCTTAAATTTCTTGTTTAAGTTTTTTTTCATATTGAATAGGAATATCGCAAAGATTAATGTTACTAGGGCATGCAAAATGAGGATTGTAAAAAGATCAAATCGGTCCATTGAATCACCTGATTTTCTTTTTTATGCCATTCCCCAGAAACACACATCCTATGACTATTCGTTTATGTAAACCTATCATAGCATATTAATTATAAATGTAATTCATATTAAATCTTAAGAATTTATTAAGTTTGACTAAAAACACTCAAAAAACAAAAAAAACCTATGCATTTCATAGATTTCTAAATGTTTTGATGGTCCCCGCGGCCGGGCTCGAACCAGCACGGATTATTCATCCACCAGATTTTGAGTCTGGCACGTCTACCAATTTCATCACGCGGGGTTATACTGTCCTATTCTTTAGGACAGCAAAAATATGATAACATGCTTTATTTGAATTTGCAATAACTCTTATCAAAAATCAATCACATTTCAGATAGAGACTTAATACCCAATAATCTTAGACCTTCATTGATCACAGTTTGAATTGATTCAATGAATAATAAATTCGCATTTTTATGAAGAGTATCTTCAACATTGATTCTTTGCTTACCATAAAAGCTATTAAATCCTTGAGCAAGTAAAATGATATATCTTGCGATAAGATTAGGTGCATTGTTTTCTTGCGCTTTAGCGACGATGTATGGAAACTGTCCCAATTGCTTAATAATTTCAAAATAATCATCTTCACTGAAATATTCTGTGTTGATATTATTCATGTCCAATGCATTTTCTCTTAAAATTGATGCGATTCTAACACTGCTATATTGCAAGTAAGGTCCGGTTTGACCTTCGAACTTAAGCATGTTTGCTAAGTTGAAATCAATATCTGAATGTTTTTCATTCTTTAGGTCATTAAAGATGATCGCACCGATACCGACTGCCTTAGCAATCATATCCTGATCCTTAAGATTAGGGTTTTTAAGTGAAATGGCTTCTTGAGCTTCTTTAATAGCTTCGATGATGACTTCTTCTAAGCGCTTGAATTTCCCGCCTCTTGTTGACATCTTTTTACCATCGATTAGGACTAATCCAAAGTTGATATGATCAACATTGAAATGATATCCCATTAAATTAGTAATTGCTTGTAATTGCTTAAAATGCAAGATTTGCTCATTACCTACAACATATAAGACATGATTGGTATGATAGGTTTTATGTCTATAAAGCAATGCTGCGATATCTCTTGTCATGTAAAGAGTTGCACCATCTGATCTTTTGATCAATGCTGGTGGAAGATCTTCACCAAGATCGACGATGGTTGCTCCATCATCAACTTTAAGTAATGATTTTGCTTCGAGTTCATCAACAACTGCAACCATTTTATCATTATAAAATGATTCACCTGTATAATAATCGAATTCAACACCGAGTAAATCATACAAATCCAGAAACTCTCTCATGGATTCTTCTTTGAACCATGTCCAAAGTTTTGTATAGGTTTCATCGTTTTGCTCTAAGGCTCTAAAGACATCTCTTGCATCCTGTTCTAAATCAGGATTTACTTTTTCTTCATCATGAAAACGCACATAAAGCTTTTGCATTTCAGCAATTGGATTCTTTTTGACATCTTCTTCGTTTCCCCATTTTTGATAAGCAACAATCATCTTGCCAAATTGAGTGCCCCAATCGCCTAAATGATTAATAGAAACAACTTGATAACCCATCTTTTTATAGATGTTTTTTAAGGCATTGCCTATGACAGTCGATCTTAAGTGTCCAACACCAAAGCTTTTAGCGATATTAGGTGAACTATAATCCATAGCAACAGTAAGTCCATCTCCAAGTGTTTGATCACCATAATGGTCTTTTTGTTCATGAATTGACTCTAAAATCTTCTTTGCTAAAGGACCTCTATTTAAGTAAATATTAAAGAAACCATTGGTAAATTCAATGTTATCAATCGATTTATCATTTTTTAGAACAGCTAAAAAGCGATGATAGACCTCCATGGGAGATACTTTCCATAATTTTGCAAAGGCAAATAAAGGAATTGCCAAATCAGCAGGTCCTTTTTTAGGTTCTTCTACAACAACACCCTCGATTTGAAAGTGTTGTTCTAATTGATTTTTTATATTTTGTTTAATAGCTTCAATCATATGATCATCCTTATCAAAAAAAAGCACGATGTGCTTTTTTATTATGCATTAATCAAATCAATCGTTTCTTCATAGAAATCACGCACACTACGATTAATTGCAGTAGCATCTTCACTACTAATAGGTTCGAATATTGCAATCAGCTCACCATTATGAAAAACTAAGAGTTGTGGTGTTGTTGCTTGTATATCTGGGAAATCAGCGATGAGTGCATCAGCTTCATTAGGATTTTCAGATACATTTAGATAATAAATCTGAGATGTATAAGCATCAAATCCTGTGCTTGAATAATATTTTTGAAATGCCCCAATATGAGCTTGACATGATGGACATCCTGCGAAACCAACATATAATATAACAACTTCATCTTTTTCAATAATCTTATCTAATCCTTTTTTGAAGAGTGAGCCATCATATTTTGCAGTAACATATGGATGATCTTCTGTGAAATCAGCAGTTGCATAAGGCTCATATGATTTGTAGATGACTGTTGAATCTGTAGGTTTAAATACAAAAATAAGGGTAACAATGATTACAAAGAAACTGATGATGGAAATTAAGGTAATCGGATGTATCTTTGGTTCTACTTTAGTATATTTATCTGACATGTTAAAGCCTCCTAGATTGACTGCTTATGATTATAGCATAAATCTACTGCTTAATCAATGAAAAAAGT
>JAIPGC010000007.1 GCA_021736335.1 Acholeplasmataceae bacterium
TCGCTAGAAAATTAGTTTTATCCGCTTTAACAGTAGTTTTAACGGTAGTGGCTTTAGGGACTACTACATTTGCATGGTTTACATTAACAAACACCGCAGTCGTTCAACCATTTGAAGCACAAATCGTTGCTGACACCGGGATTGAAGTTTCACTAGATACAATTGATTGGTATACTACATTAACTACTGATCTTATTGAAACTTATATTTTTGACACATATGGTGCATTCAGATTTACTCATGTCACTACTGCAACTGGTTATAGTTCATTTAATACACTTGGAGCTTCTGGTTTAACAAACACATCAGCAGGCTACTTAGAAATACCAGTTCATTTTAGATCCAATTCAGCAGACGCTATTGACTGGACAGCAGTTACATTAACATCACCACTATCACCTTGGTTATCTGATGTCGCATTTACTTCAACAACTGGTGCAGTTACTGCTGGTGGTAGTATACCTCAAGATGCATCTAATGCAATGAGAGTCAGTGTACAAGGTATTGTTGCAGCAGATCCTGCTCACGTTGTCGTATTTGAAAGAGCAGCTACAAACAACAATAACGTAGTTCTTGGTGGAGATGGTGTTACACCTGTTGACTACAGCAATGGTGGTGTTGGTAATGCAGGTTCATACAACTATTATTATGCTAAGACTGGCGCATTAGTTCCAGGCACTGACGCAGTGGTTGTTGCTCCAGCTGTCACATTAATAAATGATGCTAATGCACAAAGAGTATTAGACCTCACTGCAGATACAACTTATGGTACAGCATTCTATGGTTCACTTACAATTCGCGTTTGGTTAGAAGGTTGGGATGCAGATTCTTACAACTCACTACTCGCAAGAATGATCTCAGCTTCATTCACATTTATCGGAACTAACGTCGTATAATAGAGAATAGTTCAGGTATTAAAAGACACAATTCTAGTCAGGTAAGTGCATTTTCTTGAAAAATGCACTTACCGTCCATCTTTGAATTGAATGTTTTGGTGTATACTATAAGTATAAATTATTTGTATACATTAAATTAAGGGAGTTATTATGGAAAAGTCAAAACAAAAGTTAGCACTAAAGATCTTAAAGATCAGTGTTAATACATTATTCTACATCGTGATTGCATTATTGTTGGTTTTTTCACTGGCGAACATTCAAGTCAAGAAGGAAAATGACATTGCAAATGTTTTTGGAAGAGGATTTTTGTCAGTCCAATCAGACTCTATGTCAGGTGACCTAGAGGATAATTTTGAAAAGGACGACATGGTTTTTGTTAAAATGCTCAATGATTCAGATCGTGAAAATCTTGAAGTTGGTGATATTGTTACATATTTTGATCTAACTATCAGGGCTTTTAATACGCATAGAATTGTTGAAATTTATGAAAACGATGGCGAAACATATTTAGTTACCCAAGGTGATAATACACCTGGTCCAGACCAACCGATTCGTGCTACAGAAGCGAAGGCAATTTACTTGTCTAAATGGAGCGGTTTTGGTGCAACACTCGATTATTTGCAATCACCAACAGGATTTGCATTATTTGTTATATTACCTGTTGTCATTATTTTAGTTTTTGAGGGTATTGTTTTAGTCAGAAATATTTTAGCTTTGAATAAAGTTAAAATGGAAGAAAAGTATGCACTTGAAAAAGAGAAGACAATTGTTGATCTTGAAGCCGAGAAAGATAAGATTCGCGCTCAAATCATGGAAGAACTTAAAAACAATAAGGAATCAGATCTATAATCTCATAATGTAAAAGATTCATAAGGAGAATTTATGGTAGAGTTTGCTCGATACTATATTGACTTCATTAGAGAACTCTTTGCGAATATCGGTAAATTTTTCAAGAGCCTATTTGAAGCCTTTGCCGATTTGTTTTTTAATGGAGTTATTAATTATTTTAATAATTTTAATCAGGCATCAGAAGAATTCACATTGCTCGATTGGGTAATGGCTTTTATCGTTATTTTAATTAATATAGCATTCATTATTTTTATTGGGTTAAAGCTTTATCAATGGATTAGAAGATATGTGAAGTTCTCAAAATCAGAGATTGAAAAAGATGAATTATTAGAAGAAATCACTTTTTTAAATCAAAAGACAATTGAGCTTATGGATGAGAAGAATAAAATCCTTTCACTTAAAATGGGTGGTCCTGGTGGAGAAGTTGATTTAAGACAGTATAGTGCTGAAGAAGAATTACAAGAAGAACTTACAGGTCCTTCACGTTTTGTTAAACTGATTCAAGTTGATAGAGAATATGAAAATACAGTAACAGCGATTCACATGCGTGACGAAGATATGATCAATTTGAATGCATTAGTTAAAAGATTTATTAACTTTTCAGCATCTAAATTGGGATTATTTTATGATAGAAAGATTATATCAGCATTTTTTTCAGGTATGGCAACATCAAAAACTATGATTTTAGAAGGTATATCTGGTACCGGGAAAACATCTCTTCCTTATGCTATGGGTAAGTTTTTTGGTCATGATTCTAATATCATCGCAGTTCAACCTTCATGGAGAGATAGAGCTGAAATGGTTGGTTACTTGAATGAATTCACGAAAAAGTTCAATGAAACTGACTTTCTAAAAGCAATTTACGAAACTACTTATCGTGATGATATTTGTATTGTTGTTCTAGATGAAATGAACTTAGCACGTGTTGAGTACTATTTTGCAGAGTTCTTATCATTGCTTGAAATGCCTGATCCCGATGTATGGTGGGTTGATGTTGTTCCTGATACACAGCCTGGGGATCCTAAAAATCTTAGATTAGGTAAGATATTATTACCACAAAATGTATGGTTTGTTGGAACAGCCAATAAGGATGACTCCACATTTACAATTACCGATAAGGTGTATGACCGTGCAACTCCAATTGAAATCAATGCGAAAGCAGCATATATAGATGCACCTCAAACAGAAGGTGTGACCATTAGTTATGATTATCTGCAAGATTTATTTAGACAAGCTTATAAAGAGCACCCAATGAGTCTTAAAGCATTAGAAAATCTTGAAAAACTAGATGCATTTATCACAAATAACTTTAAAGTTACCTTTGGTAACCGTATTATGAAACAAATTCGTGCCTTTGTTCCTGTCTTTGTTGCTTGTGGAGGAACTGAGTATGAAGCATTAGACTACATGGTAGCAAGAAAAATCTTTAGAAAGTTTGAAAGCTTGAATTTACCATTTTTGCAAAATGAAATTAATGATTTATCTTCGTTACTTGATCGTTTATTTGGTAGAAATGTCTTTGTTGAATGCCAAGCATATCTGACAAGTATCAAAAAACAATTTTAATTAAAGGGTAAAATATGAAAAAGACAAGTGATCTCGTAAAATTCCATCAAACATTAAATGATGCACTCTATCAAATGGAAATGGAAGAGGAATTTCCTAATCACTTTTACCAAGCCCTTCTTTCTGGGGAAAACACAATTTATCAAAAAAATATTTCTGAAATTAAAACTTTTCATGAAGATTGGATTGGTACGATTGAATCCTTTTTCCCAAGTTTAGATAAAATTACAAAGAATTCAAAATCTGGATTGAGATATGATCGTGAGATTGTTGCAATCGAAAAAGCTAAAAAGACAAATAGTGAATCCGTTAGACACTTAGCATCACACACACACCTCATCAAAGAGATGCGTGATGGCGAAGTCGTTCCTAAACAAATTTTAATCACTCAAGCAGAAATTGATCTAGCTATTTATGAAAATCGGTTCATCATGACATTGATCAATCGTCTTTTTAAATTTGTTCTAGATCGATATGAGATCGTTAAAAAGAATGTTCAGTCATTTGAGCGTAAGCATTTTAACCTAAAATCAGAATTTAAAATCAGAGAATCCATCGTTGAAATGGACATTGATTTGAATGTAAAAGACGAAATTGAATTTGATAGTGATGGCAGAAGTAATTATAAATTGTTAAATAGAATCAATGCATTATTAAAGATGGTCAACGGATTAAGAGAAAGTAATTTTATGGAAGAGCTGAAAAATGCGAAGCCTATTGTCCCTCCAATCATGAAGACCTCAATCATTTTGAAAAATGTTGACTATAACAATTGTTATAATCTTTGGTTATATTTAGATAAGTACAATACATTTAATTTTGATTTGGATATTAAAGAAAAAAACTTGCCATTTGATAAGTATTACTTGAGAAATGTTTATCAAACAGCTTTAATGACATTTTCTACAGTCTATGCGAATCAAGAAGCTCTAGCAGACCATTATCAATATGTTGATATCGAAGAATACAAGAGAAGAGCACCGAAATTTGTTAAAAAGAACTTAAAAGACATTATCAATCAACCGGATCCTGTTGTTCTTGAGGATACTCAAATTAGTCAGTATTATCTTGATCAAAGTGTTGAAATGTTTAAAAAGAATCTTGAAAAACATAGTGAGGAATCATCATCTTATGATGTTGCATTAAGAAAAGCACTACGTGACACAATTGAGATTACGAATAAATTATATGAAAACTATTTTGAGTTTAAACCAGAAAATATTAATGATGATATGTTTTTTGCTCGGATGCTTAAACCCGATACAGAAGCTGATTTGCTCAAAGCAAAGGATAAAGCAAGAGTTGCACGTATCATTCGTGAAACCAAGGAAATTGATTATAATAATGCCATTCGTTTAGAAAAGCGAATGATGAAAGAAATTCAAGATCTTGATAAGAAACTTGCTAAAGAACTTAAGAGTAAAGCCTATGATTTAGCAAAGAAGTTGACAATTGAAGAGAAAATTAGAATAGAAAGAGAAAATTTGTCTATCAATCAAGGTATTCTTGAAGATTACTTAAAGTATACAGGTGAGCAAAGACAAATCTTAAATGAAGAACAAAAAGCATTTGCTGAAAAGCTAAAACAAAATCAATTGCTTGTGAAAGAAGAAGAAAGAAAGATCATAGAGACAGAAAAGAAAAAAGCAAAATCTATGTATAATCAGGAAATGAAAAAACTTCAGGCAGAGCAAAGATTAGAAAAGAAAAAGCTTGCAGAACAAATAAGAGCACAAAGAGCAGCACAAAAGAAGAAATTAGCTGATGAGAAACTAAAATTGAAAGAAGCATCAGCAAAAAGAATTGAAAAAGCTAAAGAGAAAATACAAACTAATTATGAAAACAAGATGAGTACAGCAAAAAAGAAGCTAGAAACTAAGAAATAGTAAAGGTGGTGATATCATGTCAATTCGTCCAAAATCAACTACGAACCGTATGGTCATGGTATCCATGGTTTACTTTATGCTTGCTTTAACCATATTTACAGTAGTCATATTTGCTTGGTATACCTTAACAGATATCAATAGAGCAAGTCTTGTTTCACAAGTTTCCGGTGTTGAAGCTGAATATGCATTTTATGTTTATCGTGATAGCGAAAAGAATGGGAGTAATGAACTCACATTAATTGATAATGTTTGTATTCTTAGCGAAGATCTTTGTTATGAACATATACTTAATCCAACATCAAATACACTTATCCCAAGTTATGTGGCACCAGGAGAAAGATTTTCATTTGCTATTAAAATTACAAGTGTTGGTGAAACCGAAGGTTACTTAGCTTTAGATTTTAAAGATATTGTATCTGCTGGATATGATATCATTCAAAACAAGATTCAAATTGCATTTCTATATGAGCTTGATAAAGTTTCTTATATTAATGAAGGTGTAGAATCCATAGATTATAAAGACTCTGGAATTATCATATATTATAATCAACATTTTGATTATGATAATAACCACATATATAGTCTCATATCCAATGTACCTTTTGGATTAGAAGGAGATCTCAATTCGACTGTTGTTATTTACTTTGATCTTTACTTTGATCCAACGATTTATGGTCAAACAAGTGAAGGTGTTCCTTATACCAATAGCAACATCTTTATGAATCAAATATTCGCGATTAATCATATTGTCATGACAATTTATTAAGAGGTGTTACATTGAAAAAAATATTTACAGGCTTTTTGGTATCACTAACCATCTTAATATTTGGTCTATCCATATCGATTATGTTTTTAGGTGCTACAGCATACAAAAACAATGAGTTATTCTTTATTTTCGACCACTCATTTTCAATCGTTCCCACCGATTCTATGATTGGTGATCAACCAGATTCATTAGACCCCGGTGATATTGCGATTTTAAGACGCGGCGCATTCGAAGATATTGAGGTTGGAGATGTCGTTGTTTATCAAGATAATGTGAATATCAGTGGCACTATCAAGAGTATTTTGATTATTCATAGAGTCATAGAAATTAGAAGTGATGGCAGTCTCGTTACCAAAGGTGATAATCCACTAAACACAGTTGATCCACACCCAGTAACTAGTTCGACATATCAAGGGACTCTAATTTCTAAAATTACCTTCTTAAAGCCATTAGTTGACTTGATGATTAATAGTCGAAGTCTAATCTTTCTAGCTTTAACTGCTGTACTCGTGATACTTTTGATTTGGGAATTAGCTCACATGTATTCAAATATTTATAAGCCAATCCAAAAAGAAAAAATAGATAAATATGAAGCGGAAGTAGCTCAAATTAAGAAGCAAGAAGAAGAAAGAATATACAAAGAAATACTAGAAGAAGAAAAAGCGAAAATAAAGCAATCAAAATAGTGCTTTTAATTGACAAAAGAGCAACAATATATTATAATTGAATTAGGATATTATATAATAATATCCCTTAAAAAAGGGCAAAGCTAGGGCAACCTAGTGACGCAAAGCTATAGGGCCTAAATTAGGTAGCCAGTTGCATCTCGAAAGAGGTACGACTGGCTTTTTGAATTTTTAAGAAGGAGGCAAGCGCATGAGAAAGTTAAAAATTAGATTAACATCACTATTCATCGTTATTATATTAATGATGTCCATCCCTACAGTTGTTTATGCATGGATGACTTACGTTGAAGAAAAATCGCTTGTCACCATTAATGCAGGCGAAATTGATATCACAACTTATGCTAATGAACAAATAACCATAGATCAAATTGATTTGATCGATTTGACATATGTTGATTATCAAAATGATTTTATTTTGGATCAATCTGGCACCTTAGACATTATTGCATCCAATCTTAGAATAGATATCTTAGCATCTGAACAATCTGTATCCATCAAACATCATATCCAGTTGATTGACAATTCTAGTCAAGTGGGTCTTTTATATTTTATCATCTATGAAGGAATGAATGTCGGTGAAGCTTATACACTTCAATCTGACTATCATGCATTGATGAGTACAATCATTTTAGGATTAACAGTCAAGGAAGATCAACTTGCTGCAATTGAAGCTTATAATCTGGATGTGCTTGATCAAATGGCAGCTGAAACGTTAAATGCTGGAGACATGCTCACTTTCCAAATTGTATTTTGGGGTGATCATGATGAAGCTCCAGATCCAATGATTTTCTTGGATCAAATCTATAGCCTCTCCATGATTATTGATGTTATCAATTCAAAGGGTGAGGTGGCATAATATGTTTTCTGCACTTAAAAGAAGAATTTATCTATCCTTAACACTGGTTGTCTTGCTCTTTGGTGTATCACTGGTTGCAGTTTTTGCTTATTTCCAAACTCAAGAGCAACGAGGTATTATCATTCAAACTGGTGATTTTGAAGTTGAAGTATTTGCTTCATTTAGTGGGGTTGTAGTAGATTATAATAGCCCATACTATAACAGAGAGACTGGAACACTCATCGTTAATGCCTATGATTCACTAAGTAGTAATTATGTAGGTAACCTTGAAATATCTGTTGAAATAACAGCTGTTGTTCCAGCAAGAATGAGAATGAAGCTTCAAGAACAGTGGACACTCACAAGAACTTATCTGGATCAAGATCCACTTTATCCAATTGCAGATGTTATAGAAGTCGTCTACAACTCAAATCATGGAGCTGGTTACTACCCATTCTCATTGTTAAAGATTCCACCAACATTTACACCAATTTATGATGTTGATGGATATGCTTATATGAGTAGCATCATACCAAAGGGTGTAACTACAACATTTGATTTTATTCAATCAGGAGATCCTTACATTGTTAAGAATAATGAAGTATTTACAGAAACTTGCTTTCTATATATAGATTTAATGATTGATGTCGTACAAGCAAACAGATTTTCAGAAATCTGGGGTATTGATCCAAACTTTTATAATTAAGAAATGAGGTGAAGACATGAAAAGAATATGGATGAAAAAAATCGCATTGTTCTTTTTTGTCTTTGCTTCTATTTTTTTACTATCTGATTGGATAGGTTTTACTAACTCTCAGGGTTTCGATTATCAAGTTTCAAGTTCATGGCAAGGTCAGGACTTAGGTTTTACACCTCAGTTGGATGTTTCTTATGATAGTGAATATCGTCCATTTAGTGAAATCATCGAATCAGTTCTTTCAGTTGACAATACTAAAATATATGTCATCGAAGACGCATATGATTTATATCATTTATCTCAACTATCCAAAGGTGCAGATAAAAGTACATATCTGAGTTTGGATTACGTTCTTGGTGGAAACATAGACTACTATGATATCGTTCAACAAAATATTACTTATCGTTTTAGTCCAATTGGATTTGTCGAACCATTCTCTGGTACATTTGATGGACAGGGTTATGAAATAACAAATTTATTCTTCCATTCGATTTTATTTGAGGAAGATTACGATCTAAACTATGCTGGATTAAGATATATATCCATGTTTTCAAAAGTAAGTAATACAGGAGTAGTTAAAAACCTAGGGTTAATTAATCCAATTATCATCCAACCAATCGAATGGGGAATCATGGATAATGTTTCATCATTAGTTGGAGCAAACTATGGACTTGTAGAAAATACTTATATGATTGATACACGTGGAAATGCGGCAGGATTCAGTGTAGAAGGGCAATTTAGATTGTCAGGATTAGTATCAGTCAATCTTGGTACAATCTTAAATAGCTTTGTTGCATCTGCACACATCAGATCTAATGCTGTTGTCAATAATCTTTCTACAAGTGCTGTTGTCTACTCAAATACAGGAACACTTACGAATGTTTATTATGATGAGACTGTTTATGCTGATAGCAATGCTTTTACAGCTCCTGCTGTTGGTCTAGAAACTTTCGAATTTCAAGATAGTGCGAATTTTTCAAGTGATTGGTATTTTAATGATTCATATGAGTCACTAGCAGACTTACCTAGTGAAATCTCACAAGTTACACTTGAAAACACATATCCAATATTACAGGGATTAACAGTGAACAATGGTATTTTAGAAATAGAAAATGCTGTTGATTTTGTCTATATGAATCAGTTGCTTCTTGTTTCAGGTTATTTTAGATCTAGTCATTATGAAATTATTGCTGATATTGACATGAACCGTGTTTCAAGAGAAGCTTATCAAGCTGCAAGTGTTGGATTTAATGGTACTTTATCATCATCATTAAGCACTCCATCTACACGCTTATATACAAGAGATACTAATCAAGGTGGAGATATTTTGTATCACACCATTCTTAATTTGAAAATAGAGTTTGCTTCTCAGGTCGGTAATTTTTCTAGTTATGCTTTATTCACATCATTTTTTGGTACAATCGAAAATATCAATTTTGTGAATTATCAAATTACAACCACTGACCTAGAGGATCAAGTTCTAAAGACGAAAGTTCTAGTAGGTTCTATTGCAGGTCTTATGAGTAATGGTCACATTGAAAATGTGCATGTTCACGGTGATATTAATGTAACAGAAACATCAACAGCCATGACAAAACTTTATGTTGGTGGTATTGTTGGTGAAGGCAGTGGAGCGCTTAATAAAGTCTCTACAAATGGCAATCTAACTCAAGGACTTCAATATCAAGCAACAAAAAATAACTACAGTTCAACTGGTGGTATCATTGGTTTATCAAATGGTATTTCTATAGATTTAGCTATTAACAATAATGTCATTATTGGTCAAGGATATCATGCAACAAATAGTTTAACTTACTATATTGGTGGCATCATTGGATATGGTAGAGTTAGAACAATGTCGAAGATAGTCAATCTTTCAAATGTTTATTCTAGTGATAGTGCTGGATATATTGGTACGATTTATGCTGGTGGTATCATAGGCATGCAAACCAATCAAATGGGTTCAGTTTCACAGGTTTTCAATGATGGTGATATAGATGTTATTGAAAATCAAGTATTCAACATGACACTAGCTGGATACGGTTATGTCAATGGATTACTCAAAGATCTTGATTCTGAGTTTTCATTTTATAGTATCACTAATGCTGGAAGATTGAGACTTGTTCAACCCAGTGGAACAACTTACTCTGAAACAGATTTAGGACTCATAACCGCAGATGTTTCTGGTGTCATCATTGCTGAAACAATTGATGCAGAATTTTATGGGTTATTTAATGAAAGCAATTTTTCAATTGACCTCGCATTAATCAATCAATATGCAGGTGTACTCAATCTAAGAAATTCCAGTGAGTCAACAGTCATTCAGTCTTATAACACAGGAGATATCACTTTATCAAGTTTAAATGTATTGACACACTCAACGGTTAAGGTTTCTGGTAATGTCTTAGGACAAAATATGAGCCTAGAACAATTAAGAAATGAAGGAAATATTTCTATAGAATTTGATCATTTGACTACAGTTTCTTCTGGAAACTTTTATGTCTACGGTCTTTTTGAAGAAGTATCTCAAGATATGACTGCTGCCAATGGTTATAATGGTGGTAATATCTCAATCATTCAAGACTTAGCACCATCTGTTAACTACAATATATTTGCAAGTGGACTTGCTTATAGAAACTCAAACACAAATTATTATGCAGAACATCAAATA
Source organism: Acholeplasmataceae bacterium (assembly GCA_021736335.1). Taxonomy (GTDB): domain Bacteria; phylum Bacillota_I; class Bacilli_A; order Acholeplasmatales; family Acholeplasmataceae; genus Peloplasma. The sequence continues at coordinate 10,853 of JAIPGC010000007.1, forward strand.
GATTCTACAAGCATCGATATTACTGATATTATTGGTTCAATGGATAATTTTATCAATGATGGAGACATTCACATATTAGGATCATTTAATGGCACTACAAGAGCATCTGGTGCATTAATCATTAATGAATCTTCAATCACATCAGTTACGAATCTAGGTGATATCATCAATCAAAATGATATATTGCTTGTCAATGGATTTGTTGAAGCTGCAGGTATCGTTGATTTGATGATTGGTCAATATGCTCGCATCAAAGACTCTGCTAATTATGGTACGATTACTGCCGTATCTTCTAATGCCAATGGGTATCTTCAAGCAGCAGGTATTGCAGTTAGAAATGACCGATTAGAAAATGGTAATTTGGTATCAACAGGGACAAATCACAAATATCAAAAGATATTATTTAGCATCAACTATGGTGATATCTATGCCTATAGCCAAGTTGATGAATCATTATATACAATTTCAAATGAAACACATTCAAAAGCATCTGGTATTTTTGGTCAAGGTTTATTGAGTGTCGTTGATGTTATCAATTATGGCAATGTCTACTCCAAATATTTAGCGAGTGGTATTTTTGGTTTTATCTCCTTAAATACGTTTGGGTCAATTTCTGCAAATCAAGTTTATATTGCAAATGCCATTAATTATGGAAAAATTAGAGCTATTTCGTCATACAATGGTTCATTTACCATTGATATGAATGTTTTCCCATCAGTCATGCCTTATAATGCTTTTGGCACATTCATTGGTAAATTCCATACCGGAGTATCCACATGGGAATTCCTTTCTAATTCTACAACAGCAGTCTATCCAATTGACTTAATCAATTTTGGATATTATGCTAATTTTGATAGTCTAGGCAATTTATTAGGTAATTCACCAACCATTACACTGGATCCACATCTAACTGAAAATGCTGAAGGTGCTGAATTGCTATTATTCATTCTTAACCAAATGTCAACCACTAATCCTGATGACACATCGGTCGCACCATTTAGATTATTCCAGCTTGGGGATTTTCCTCATATCGCTGATTATGGTAAAGATATCACTTCTTATACACTAGATGATACAGCTACTGGTATATTTAATGAATTATTTATATTCAGAAAACCCCCAGTAAGCTTTTTTGGAACTGATCAATATTTAAGAAATTATTTCACTTATTTACCAAGAGACAAGGCTAGTGATCCATTACTTGCTAAATTAGAAGCAGATACAAGTGATTATTTCTTTGGCATTTATGTCTTAGCAAGTAGTAGTGGTGTAGGAAATGGTATCTATATTCCTGATCATATGGATTTAGATGCTTTAAATCCTCAAATTCTTAATGGTGAGCCAGATCTAACATGGTTAGGTGTAGATACAGATCCAGATAGTGTGATCTATAAGCTCACTGTTGGCATGCGTCAAATTAAAAGAACATACGCAACAACTATTTATGACCTTGAGGTTTTACAAGTTGATGCTTTTGGTGATCCAATTGAAGATGGACTGGTTCTAAAGAAACCTGTTATTGATGAGGAAAGAGGACTAATAACATATTACTTACCAAGTAATGCTACTATTTTATCTGGAACCACATCTCAACAAGTTACAGCATATAGTTATGTTGAAGCAGCAGAAGGTATTGGTACAAAGGTACCTGATACATTTGAAAATAATGAATGGTCTTATAAATGGGTAGGTGACTTTAAAAAGGTTGGCGAAGATTATGTTCCTATAGGACCATATAATACAACTGGTATATTTAATGTCACCTGGAGAGATTATACGGAATTCATTTCTAGTAAAAATAGAAGTGACTCTGTATCAAGTGCAGTTTATGATCGATACTTACAAGAAACAGGCGCGAGTCTTACTTATGTGCATGTTCATTTACCACATATCAAAGAATATACGACACTTAATAATTATTGGTGGAGACAAACTGGTTATGTTGTGAGTTCTTCACAAAGTGCAGCAGCTGGTTATGGTGCTTATAAGATTATTGTACCTACATATCCGCCTAGTTATCCTGTTGTTTATGAATATGTCGGACCTAGTACTGAACTGGTTACTTATGTTTTAACCAATGTTGAAGGTGGCGGAACAATGACCATCTATGATGATCCAGGTGTTTATTTTCAGGCTCATCTTGATGATACAACCTACACGATTGCATCTGGTGCAACTTTCTATGATGATGGTTCTCCAATGCTTGAATCAGCAACAATTCCATTATCTTATGGTATTTATGATGCTATTTATGATGGCACAACTTTTGAATTAATTGACAGTGTTGAAAGTCATTATGGTAGTGTGAGAGTGTTTTCTTCAAATTACGATGAACTTAATCCTTCTACTTACAAGGATTATCAAATCAGAATTATTCGTACAGCAGATCAGAGTTTGACTGCTTTGGATTTACTCTATGTTAATGGTGTAAGTGCATTGCCTACTATTGTCGATTTTAGAAACGTAACTTCAACTGAAATGATTCATTACAAATCAGATGGTGTCAATGGTATCATGACATTTACCTATGAAACATTAAATATTGCCAATGAATACAATGTTTTACCGATTTTATCCTTATTTGATAATAATACGAGCGTAAAGATGCACACATCCTTGTACAGGTTAAGTCAAGGTATTGTTACAACATCAGGAGCATTTAACAACCAATTTGGTACTTGGAGTGATGGTACAGTTACTGTAGAATTTGAAGTGACGAATCTTCTTCCAAGTGGATCTTACCGGATGGAACTTGAATTGGTCACAGGCGAGACTGCAATCATTTATTTTGACAAAATTGAAAGTGCTGATGGTTTCTTGATCAATATTGAATATGATGGAGATATTTTAGAACCAACAGCTAATCAAATCAGTTCAACAATTCCATTTGGTATCTATTATATGCCAAGTGATGAGACAACTGAAATTGTCAACTTTACCAATTTATCAACGTTAAGTAACATATTTTATGAAGATTTAACAGGTGCATCACTACCTGATTATTTAACCGATATTGAAGTATCACCATTCTCGACTTTGATATCTATGGATTTAGATATTACAATGATTGATAGTTATCGTCATCAATATGATATTACTTACTATTTAGAAGCAGAAGATGGAACGCCTTTTACGTATACACATATCTTATCAGAGGCGATTGTTTCTGCAACACCACAGCACATTTACCAAAATGGTGGTGAGGTCGATTTACCATTTGCATATTTGACTGTTTTATATTCTGAATCACCGACAGTTCGTGTTGAATTTGATTTTGAAGATGTCTATTTTCCTTCAAATGATGCAATGGTTATGAGTTCTTCATTTACTCCAGAAAATGGTGGTGCGATGGCTGTAGAAGATGAAGATTATTATATCACGATATTGTCTTCACTAGGCTATGAAGTTGACTTTAATAAGGATACTCCAATTGGTTATTATGATATTGATTCTTCATATAGTTCAACAACATTTATATGGGGACAAAATTTAACTTGGGCTTTCACATTTGATTCGATTACCGTCAGAAAAGTCAAGAATGATGATAGTCATTTGAATAATGTTTATTTCGTATCTGATACCGTATTTTCAGGGTTTGATACCATCGTTGATATTGCAGAAATTACATCCTTAACCTACATCGGTTATTTGCAATATCCTGAAACTAGATTGATGTCAGTCCTTCCGACTACAGGTATTTATTATGGTGACTATTTTGAATACACCACTTACTGGATTATCGGTCAGGTTCAAAAGACTAATTTAAGTGCATATTTACCAACATTTGTTTTACCTGATGGATCAATCATTAGACGAGTGACTGATTTGGTTAATGTTGGCTATGAATTTCAATCTGAGCAATTATCAGCAGATTTCACACCACTTGGTGAATCATTTAACTTTGTTCAATACCGTGTGTATGCACAAGACTACGATGAGTATCCTACACATTATACAGATTACTTCATTGCTATACAGGACGTCACTAATAATATCAAGCTCAATTTGACAGTTGTTAATGATACAGATCTTGAGCTCGATAAAGTATTTGTTAAGATCAATGTATGCCAAATGGGTGATGATTATACTGAAGAGTGTGCTTTTCAAGATATTATGATTTCTATGTCAGTTTTTGCATATTATCAAGCTGATACGGATACATATACAAATAGTCAATTTCAAACAACAATGTATGGAACCTATATGGTCTATGTTGATTTACCTGTTGGATATTCATTTTCAGTATCCGTTCAACAAGTCACAATTGATGGTAGTGCATTCTTCTTTGAAGATTCAATATTACCAAGAAAATATTATGTTACAGTTACAATCATCGAAGAACCAGCAGTTGTTGATTGGGCACATCAAGAAAATTACAATTATACACCTCAGATCAATCCACTTAATTTAAGTAAAACTTATGTTGCAGGTGAAAAATTCACTTATGGTGGCGTGACATGGATGGTTCAAGAAGGTTATACATATTTATATCAAGTTGCTACACCTCCAGGAACTCAAGGTGTCTCTCTTGGCTTGCGTGATGTAAGTGATATCTATAGCACTGTTTCTACTTATATGATTGGTGATACGGTTTTAATGGGAGCAACTTACTATGAAGCAAGAGCCAATGATTTATTTGATGTTGAACCAAATCTTGCTAATGTCCTTTTAGGTCAATGGTTTGAGATTTCCGATTTCTGGTTGAATTATAATGTTTATGAAACAGGAGATATTGTTGAATATAACTCTATCTTATACATAGCGAACTTCCAAAATCAAAATTTAATTCCTCTTGATCATTCGGGTGTTGGTGAAGCATGGAGTGTTTATACCCCATGAGAAGCGTAAATTAAATATAAAAAAGTAGCCTAATAGCTACTTTTTTTTCTACATAAAACATGTTTAGACTAGTTAGATAGAATCAGAATACCACCTATAATACCAGCTAAACCAAACACTAAAATCAAAATGTTGTATCCTGTTTTTCCCATCATTTTAATGATTATTTTTGATTTCGCATTATTGTATAAGAATGGGAATTGCAAAAGTAAACCTGCTAAACAAAATACACCGTAAGCAATTAAAAAACCACCCAATATTTCCATTTTTTCCTCCTATATATTGACTCTTTTTGCGTAGAGTTTGAATAATAAATAACCAAATAATGTATTAACAATAACACCGATTAAGAAGTAAATCCAAGTAGAATTTATGAAAAATGATATTGGTAAAAGCTGCATGGATATAATTCTAACTGGCCAGAAACCTGGTAGAAGACCTAGTAGCAATTCTGTCCAATTGCTAATAAACAATGCAGCAATTGGTGCTAATAATATGATACCAGACAATTTCATAACAACAAATCCTTCAACTTTATTACTGGCAAATGAGTTTACAATCAGTGCAAGAAGAGGTCCTTGCATTGGAGCAAGCAAGATAATAAATAAGAGATCAAAGAAGCTTGAAGTCTCTAAGAAACCAGTGAGTATGATGAGTATTAATGTCGTTATAAGGCCAAATATGTAACTGATTGCTAATTTGATAAAGATATATGATCTGACCTTGATTGGAGTTATTTTGAGTGATAATAAGACGAAATCATCTTGATCATCAAGGAGCGTAAATCCAGTAATTGCACCGTATAAGAAGCTGTTCATCAAAATAAAGAATGTCACAACGATATTCGCAGCTAATTCACTCTCCATATCTCTTAAATACGGAATAAGAAAGGTAGCAACAATCACCATAAGCGCTGAAAAGAAAACAAAGAAGAAATACATTTTATCTCTTAATATGTTTTTTAACTCATGTTTTAATATTCTTTTAAACATGTCATCACACCCCACTTTGCTTTACTGCATATTCCTTAAATTTAGGTAATATGTAGAAGAAGTATCCGAGTGTTCCCATGATTAGAAGAGCTGCTAAGCTGATATAAAATTTAGCCTCAATTGGAGCACCAAAACCTACTTCAATCAGTTTTATGGTAGCTTGTGTTGGAAGGATTAAAAATATATATTCCCATACTTCGCCTTTGAATACTACATTAAATGTGTTGAGGATACTAGGCGTTGCAAATATGAACATATAGGTCATGACACCAACGAGCATGGAAGTGAAATCTTTTCCGTGAAATGAAAAGACAAATCCAAGCAAGCTATGAAAGAATACCGATATAACAAGAGCAAGAAGAATAAGCAACCAATTGATTTGTACGTCACGTACGAAGTAGAAGACAGCAACAATCAGTAAGGATGATAAAACAGTATGAATGGTATTGGCAATCGTTTTCGATAAGATTAAATCTCTATTGGAAACTGGTGTAACGAGCATCGTTGAAAATGTTGACTCAGTTTTTTCAAAAAACATGATAGCTCCAATAAAGATCACAGACATCATGGATGCATCAATAACTATGACCATCGGTAGTAATTGAGAAAGTAGACCATCATCATCAATGAAATAAAGGAGTAGAAACCAGACTACAGCTACAACAAAACTAATGGTTGTCACATTATATTTGTTTAAGCGTTGCAGTTCTCCTTTGATGAGGATTAAAAGTTTGTTATGCTTCATGTGTTAGTCCTACACCTGTAACTTGGATAAATATATCTTCAAGTGTGGTTTCGCCACTGTGAAGTGTTTCAATATCTTTGGCTTTCAATCTTTCTAAGAATTGTTCATTTTTGCCAATGTCATCCATTGGATATTCTTCAAGGATTGTCTTCCCATTTTCTTTATACTCTAGCTTCATGGTTCTTTTTCCATATTTGAGTTTCAAATTTCTTGGACTGTCGATTTCGATAATTTGTCCATCAACGACAAAGGCTACTCGATCACACAGTTGATCGACATCAGTCATGATATGACTAGTCAAAAAGACAGTTCCACCAGATTTTTTGAATTCACGAATCATATCTTTTAAAATCATAGCATTCGTGGGATCTAGACCATTGGTTGGTTCATCTAAAAATAGCATTTCTGGATCATTAAGCATTGCACGAACAAAATTGAGTCTGATTTTCATGCCTTTAGAATATTCGCCGACCATTTTATCACGATCTTCCCATAATCCTACACGTTTCATTAAGGTTTCAACATCAGCATTCTTTTGATATAGTTTTAAAAAGAAATTGATATTTTCCATTGCTGTCATTTTGGAAAAATGAATAGGCATTTCAAAGCTTACACCTATTTTTTCAAAGAAACTGTCATCAAGTTCAGCAATATTTGAACCATCATACATGATCGCTCCTGAATACTTATCTAGGAGTTTAATTAAAATTTTCTGCGTCGTACTTTTTCCTGCACCACTTGGCCCAAGAAAGCCAAAAATCTCACCTTTAGCGATCTCAAATGAGATACCTTTGATGGTTTCTTCCTTGTTTTTTGGATATGTAAATCTAAGATTTTCTACTGCAAACATATTATTCAATTCCTTTCTGTAACATTTCTATTAAATGATGAATCTTATGTTCGACTTGTCTGAAGTCGGCTTCATCTTTAAAGTATTCTTCGAGAGTAACCTTACTTGAAAATTCCATTAGAAAAGCAGCTAATAATTCAGCATCTACAGATGCTTTAATCCTTCCTAATGCTTGATCATGTTTAATGAATGAAATGAACAGTTGTATTGCTTGTTCGGTTCCTTGGCTCATCATTTTTGAGTTGAGGAAATGTTCTGATGTCACGATTTTCTTTGCTGCCTTTAAAATCTTTGGATTTTCGCTACCAAATCTAAAACCGCTTAAATAAAGCTGCTGAAAGCGATCTAAAAAAGGCATATCGTGTTCGACGACATACAACTGACCAAAGTATGCAATTTTCTTTTGAGCAATATATTGATAGAAGTAGTTGAATAAATCATCCTTATCAGAAAAATATTGATAAAAACTACCTCTTGAAATCTTAGAGTCTCGGATAATGTTTGCTATATTGACGTTTTCATAGGCGTGGATTCCCATTTCTTTGATGATAGCGTCCATGATACGTTCTTGTTTGTCTTTTGGTAAATTGAAATATGTTTGACTAGGCATATTACACCTCAATGTGACACTGTTGTCATATCTACATTTTACATCGTTTCTGAGATAATGTCAATAAAAAAAGAAGAGAGCAATATGCTCTCTAATGTAGGTGTTATTTATTTTATTCTTTTTTTTCTTGATGCTCTTCGCAGCATTTTTCAGTTTTTTTCTGTCTAGTAACTAAAACCTTGTATAAATCATCTTCAATTTTGTAAATTTCAACATCATGAATATTCGTTAATCTATTGACATAAGTTACCATCTCAGCTTTATCTGTAAATAGTTTAACTTCTTTTTCAATTATGATATTCATGATATGTTTTCTAAATGGTTCATTTCTAAATGGTCTATGTTCATGCATTCTCTTGAACCCCTCTTTAAATTCTTCTTTCATTTGATCTTCACAGCATTCTTTTTCAATAATGATTCTCTTTTGCATCTCGTGCACTCTCTCTCTCACACCTACAACTATATTTTATGACCAAGAAGTCATGTTGTCAAGAGAGTTAGCTTATTTGATTTTGCATTTACCATTTTGAATTTCTTTTGTCATCCAAAATAAACCTATACAGATGATGGCAAGTGATATAATCTTATAAGGAAATCCTGCCAAAGGTAGAGCAATCACTGAAAAAGCAATACCAATACTTGCAAAAAAAGCAATCACACATGAAGTGCATCCATAAGTTAAAATTCCAAAGAGAACTGATAATGCTCCAAATGTTGATGATTTACCTTCTTTACCCTTGAGTTCAACCATGGTAGTACTTAAGTTCATAAGTAGTGCACTTAACAGTGACATGACGATATTAGTAAATATATTAATGATGACCAAAAGTAAGCCATATGACTGAATCATATCTACATAAGTCATATTGAGTCGATCAACGAGTGTGTAAATAATCATGAAAAGAACAAAAAAGATGGATCCTTGAATGATATATTTTTTCTTTAATTGTAATTGGAATGCTGCTTTTAGCATAAAATCTCCTGTTATAATCACTTATTATTGAATTAAGTATATCATATAATATGTGAGTAATCATCATATGATGCATTTCCTAGTTTTTTAACTTATCGATTGACATTCACCTCTTATCATATATAATATATATGTTATGGTTTATTATTGTTTAACTTACAGTTTATATTTAGTAAACATTAGTGCCATTTGACAGAGTATCGTTTAAAGAGAGTAAACACAACGGAGGAGAATATGCCTGCACTTATAGAATTGAAAGACGTCACAAAAGAATTTAATGGACAAGTTGTTTTAAGAGGTATCGATCTAACGATTGAACAAAATGAATTTGTTACTTTACTTGGTCCATCAGGATGTGGAAAGACAACGACTTTAAGAATTATTGGTGGGTTTGTTGATCCAAGTGCTGGTGAGGTTTTATTTGATGGAAAATCCATTTTGGATACTCCAGCACATAAGAGACCTACAAATACTGTGTTTCAACGATACGCCTTATTTCCTCATTTGGATGTCTTTGAAAATGTTGCTTTTGGTTTAAGAGTTAAAAATGATTCTCTTGCGACACTAGAAAAAATCAAAGATATTCAAGATCAATATCAAGAAAAAATGAAACTTACAAAAGATAAAATAGAAATTAGTGAGCTCAAAAAAGAATTAAAAGAAGCAATCACTTATATTAGAGATCCAAATGGAGATCTAAAAAAACAAATTTCTCAACTTGAAAAATCAATTAAGAGTGAATCAAATCCTACCATAATAGAACAAACAAAAAATGAAATAGTAATGCTAAAAAAACAATTCATTACGAAAAAGACTAAAGAAAAAAATATCTCAGAAAAAGTGATTAAATACTTGAAAATGGTTGGACTAGAAGGGTATGAATCGAGACCGGTGCATAAACTATCAGGTGGACAGCAACAAAGAGTTGCTATTGCACGAGCTTTAATTAATGAACCTAAGGTTTTATTATTAGATGAACCTCTTGCTGCGCTAGACCTCAAACTAAGACAAGAAATGCAGTATGAGCTTAAAGAAATCCAAAGAAATGCAGGAATTACCTTTTTATATGTAACACATGATCAAGAAGAAGCACTAACGATGTCTGATAAGATCGTTGTTATGAATCATGGTGAAATTTTGCAAATTGGAACACCTGAAGATATTTATAATGAACCCGCAAACACATTTGTTGCAAAGTTTATTGGTGAATCAAATATTATTCAAGGTATTATGAAAGATGATTTCTTGGTACATTTTGATGGACTTGACTACATATGCGTTGATAAAGGTTTTGCACGAAATGAAAATGTTGATATCGTCATAAGACCTGAGGATATTGATATTGTTGCTGAAGGCACAGGTATTTTAACTGGAGTTGTCGATAGCATTGCTTTTAAAGGTGTACACTATGAGATTGATGTAAAAACTAAAGATAGAATATATACCATACATACAACTGATTATGCAAAAGAAGGCACTAAAATTGATCTGACTTTTGGACCTGAAGACCTACATATTATGGAGCAATGGTAATGCAATCTATTGATATTAAAAAATCTAGACCTAAAAAGAAGTTTGAACGTGCTCTAGGTTTTCCATATTATTTTGTATTAATCGTTTTGGTCGTTATTCCTATCTTCTTAATGGTTATTTCATCCTTTCAACTGGATCGTTCATCAGGCATTTTCCCTATCAGTTTCACTTTCTCTCATTATCTTGATTTCTTAAGGGCAACATCATTTGTTAGAGCCATGACATCAAGCTTATGGATTGCAGCTGCAACAACAGTTGTCACACTAGTTATTGGTTATCCATTAGCCTACATTTTAACAAAACTCAAGTTCAGATTACAGATATCCCTACTCTTATTAATTAATGCACCAATGTGGATTAATATGTTATTAAGAGTTAGAGCACTTGAACAGATTATTCGCATGTTATTTCCTTACTTAATTGATTCTGTACCAGGTGTTGTCATAGGATTAGTTTATGTTTATTTACCATTTATGGTGCTACCCATTTATGCAGTTCTATCAAAGATAGATACCAATCTATTGGAGTCTGCTGCAGACTTAGGTGCTAATCGTTTCAAAACGATTTTGAAGGTTGTTGTCCCTCTTTCATTATCAGGTGTCTTATCAGGTATATTAATGGTTTTCTTACCAGCAGCAACAACGATTATTATTCCACAATATTTAGCACCTAGTCAAAACATCTACATGATAGGTACTTTAATTGAAAAGAGCATTATTAATAATGGTCGAATCAGTTACGCTTCAGCAGTAGCAATTGTCTTATCCCTTGTCATCTTAGGTATTGTTTATTACATCAAGAAGTTAGATAAATACAAGGGGGTGAATAGAAATGAAAAAGAAGCGTATTAATCCGACAAGTTTGGTTTTTCTTATTCTTGTTTTCGTTTTCATTTATGCACCTATTATTTCAATTGCTGTTTTCTCATTTAATGAAGCAAATTCACTTGTTCGTTGGTCTGGTTTTACTTTTGCTAGATACATCGAATTATTTACTGATCGTGAATTATTCAACTATAGCAATCCAAGAGAAAGCATTGTCTTTATGACCTTATGGATAGCTTTAGTTTCAACACTTGTATCGACTATTTTAGGAACACTTGCAGCTATTGCTTTAACACAGACTAAAAAGGTGATTAGAGACTTAACAATGAGTGTGAATAATATACCTATTGTTAGCCCTGAAATCATCACTGCAGTATCATTACTTGTTTTATTTGGAGCACTACAAATTGCACCGAGCTACAATACCATGCTTTTGGCACATATTGCCTTTAGTACGCCATATGTATTGATTACGGTTTATCCTAAAGTTAAGAGCTTAGATCCTAACATTGCTGATGCAGCCTATGATTTAGGAGCTTCACCATTCAAGGCTTTACTTAAGGTTATCTTGCCTCAAATCAAAGTGGCAATCATAGCTGGAGCAGCGATTGCATTTACAATGTCTTTTGATGATTTTATTATTAGTTACTTTGTCGCTGGTTCAAGTGGGGATAAGAATATATCTATATATTTATATACCAATCGTTTAAGCCCCAAACCTATTATTAATGCATTATCTACCATCATCTTGTTAATTATTGGTGGTAAAATAACATATGATTATTTTAAAACAGGAAAGAAAATGGAGGAAATAGAATGAAAAAAGGTCTATTATTAAGTTTATTGTTGACTATGGTTTTATTGCTTGTTTCTTGTGAATCAGTACCAACCCTTAGATTATATAATTGGGGTGAATATATTGATGACGCATTAGTTGCACAATTTGAAGAAGAAACAGGTTACAAAGTGAAACAAATAGCATTTGACTCAAATGAGGTTGCGATTACTCAAATCAAAGCAGGAAATCAATATGATTTGGTGATACCAAGTGATTATGCTATTGAACAATTAGCAAGTGAATCGCTAATTATGGAAATGGATTGGTCAAAGATTACAACGTTTGATCCAACTACAGATTTAGCTGATGGATTGTCATCCATTTTGGATCAAGTAAAGAATGGAACAAATGGATTTGATTTGCTTGAATACTCTGCACCGTATTTTTGGGGTAATGTAGGTATTTTATATAATGCTTCAGTCGTTGATAGTGCAGATTTAGATGGCTGGGACACATTAACAAATACAGAATATCAAGTTGCTTTCTATAATAGCTCAAGAGATGCATTCATGCCAGCTCTCAAAGCAACAGGTGCTTTATCTATTAATGATCCATCTGAGGCTGAGTTTAATGCAGCTGTTCTATGGCTAAATAATGCACTGACTCAAGAAACAGATGTGATTACTGATGAAATCTTTGATGCGATGCTTGATCCAGCAAGATATGATATTGTTGTTGCTTATTCAGGTGATTCCAATTATTTGATGAGTGAAAATGATAACCTTGACTTTTATGTTCCAGAAGAAGGAACAAACATTTGGGTTGATGGATTCGTTATTCCAAATGGTGCCAATGAAGAACTCGCTTATGCATTTATTAACTTTATGTTATCTTATGATAGTATGTTGCAAAATACAGAGTTTGTAGGTTACTCAACACCAAGAAAAGATGTATTTACTGAGGTGTTATCAGTAGGTGGATCTTTTGCAGATTATAGTTCATCATATGATGTAAGAATTAGTGCAAATGACGAGGTTTACCGTTATAATCTTGCATTAAAAACTCAAATGGATACCAAATGGCAAGAAATTCTTGCCAATAAAGGTTATGAGAGTGAAGGGCTTGGAACTGGGGTTTATGTTGCAATTGTTGTGATTGCAGTTCTGGTGATCTCATCAGCAACTCTTGGATTCATTAAAAAACGAAGAAAAGCATAAAAAAAAGGGCGTTGCCCTTTTTATTTTAGTTGATAGACTTTAATGGAATCCACTTCAAGTTCAAATGGGAACGTTTTATCATCAATTTGACCTCCATACCATCCACCAACAGCAAGGTTGATAATAAGATAGTAAGGTTCGTCAAATGGCCATTCTTTTTCTGTATCATTTGCTTGTTTTTCGACGGTTAAATAAGGATTTCCATCAACAGAAAATACAAGTTCCTTATCTGTCCATGTGAGCTCATAATCATGAAATTGATCAGATGCATCTGGTAATTCTATCCTTTTTCCCTTATGTGTTCCAATCTTATGATTATAACTGGCTGTATGGATGGCACTAGAAACAGTACCAAAACGATTTCCAGCAAACTCAACCAAATCAATTTCTCCACATAATGGCCATCTGATTTGTTGTTCTTTGTTGCTGACTGCTAAAAACCAGATAGCTGGCCAACTTCCTTTACCATTAGGCATTTTAGCGCGAACGACAAACTTACCATATTTAAAGTGTTGTTTTCCATATGTATTAATCTTAGCAGATTGATATTTGCAGTGTTCCTGATTATAGATGGATGCCTTAATATGTAGTTTGGAATCTTTTACGAAACAATGATCAAGTGAATCAGTATAGCATTGTGATTCATTATTTGGCCATCTGTCACCAATTTCATAGTTCCAAACAAGTGGATTAACTTTTCCTTGACCATCAAAATTTTCTTCAAATACGAGTTGGTATGTTTTCATAATATAGCCTCTTTCAGTTATCAATTGATGTCTCAACAAATACAATATTATCATAAAGCTGAGAATATTCATAGTATTATAGATAAATCGTTTCAAACTAAAATCACATTTCATTGACAATCCTTTATGTGCTACATATAATAAGGATATGCAAACGAGACTGGAGATGATTACAATGGAAAGAAAATTCATCAAAATTGCTTATATTGGTGGTGGTTCAAGACAATGGGCAAGAAACCTAATGAGCGATTTATCGATTGAAAAGCAATTGAATGGTGAAGTAAGACTCTATGATATTGATATAGAAGCAGCATATGATAATGCTAAGATAGGTGCTCTTTATCAAAAAAACCCTCAAAGTGTGAGTTCTTGGAATTATATAGTCAAAGAAAAGATAGAAGATGCGCTGATTGGTGCTGATTTTGTCATCATTTCCATCATGCCAGCAACATTTAAAGAAATGTCAGTTTACCTTCATCATCCTGAAAAATATCATATCTATCAATCTGTTGGTGACACCACAGGTCCTGCTGGTGTGATGCGTTCACTCATTGCGATGCCAATATTCGTTGAATTTGGAAAAGCCATAAAGAAATATGCACCAAATGCTTGGGTGATTAATTTTACGAATCCTATGACAATATGTCTTAGAGCGCTACACGAAGGATTTCCTGAAATCAAAGCATATGGGAATTGTCACGAAGTGTTTGGAACACAAGAAGATTTAGCTGAGATTTTTAATAAAATCAAAGGTGTTAATATAGCATCAAGAGAAGATGTAAAAGTAACTGTTTCAGGTATTAATCACTTTACTTGGATTACAAAAGCAAGCTGTTTTGGAGAGGATTTAATGCCATTATATGGAAAACAAGTAGAACAATATGGAAATATTGATGGTGAAAGTGACAAAGAAGACTTTATGAAGCATTACCCATTTGGAAGTGAAAGTAAAGTTAAATATGATTTATTTAAAAGATATCATTGCATGGCAGCTGCAGGAGATAGGCATCTAGCAGAATTTATGCCATCATCCTTCTATTTAAAGGATCTTAATCAAGTTGCTAAATTTAAATTTCATCTAACACCTAGTCAGTGGAGAATTGATAGACTAAAAGAATACCAATTATTAACAAAACAACTCATTGCTGGAAAAAAAGAATTAACAGTTAAACCAAGCGGAGAAGAAGGTATTAGACAAATTAAAGCATTGCTAGGTATGGAAACATTAATTACTAACATCAACCATATTAATATAGGGCAAGCAATAGGTTTACCTTTTGGTCAGGTTGTTGAAACTAATGCACTATTTAGGTTTGATGCTGTAGAACCAATCATTGCTGATAAACTACCGTTAGAAGTAGAAAACATGGTGAAAACACATATGAAAGGTCATGAATTACTTATAAAGAGCTATAGAACTAAAGATTTAAAATATGCGTATGAAGCAATGGAAAATGATCCACTTTGTAAATCTTTATCAGAAAAACTAGTTAGTCAGATGTTTTTTGAAATGGTAGATCAAATCAAATCATATCTCACTTACTATACGATATAACATAAATAAACGCTCATCACTCCAAGAATGAGTGTTTTTTTATTATTTGAAGTAACAATTGATACAAAATTATTAAGAATTATCACTTTATGTATCTATTATTTTAATAATGAAAGCGTATGTCAAAAAAGTATTGACAACGGTTTCGCATGTATGGTAAAATATATTTAGAATAAACGGTGTCCGTATATATAGACACCCTAACATTGAATTAAACTTAACACACAAAAAAAGCAATAATTATTAAATATTTTGATTTAGTAGATAAACAAAACTATTTAGGAGCTATATATGAAACCATTTATCCATGATGATTTTCTTCTGCAAAATGAAATAGCTAAAAATCTATATCATCGCTATGCAAAGAACCTTCCTATCATAGACTATCATTGTCATTTAAGCCCTAAAGAAATTTTTGAAGATAAAAAATTCAATAATCTTTATGATGTTTGGCTATCAGGTGATCACTATAAGTGGCGCCTTTTACGTGCGAATGGGGTAACCGAAGATTTTATCACAGGTAATCAATCCGATGAAGCTAAATTTTTAAAATGGGGAGAACTTGTTCCTCAATTAGTTGGCAATCCTTTGTATCATTGGACTCATTTTGAGTTGGCAAGATTCTTTGGTATTCATGAATTGTTAAGTGCAAAAACAGCACCTGCAATTTATAAGGACGTCAATCAACAGTTGAAAACATTAACTGCTAGAAAGTTAATTGAGATGAGTCATGTTGAAACAATATGTACAACAGATGATCCCACAGATTCTTTGGAATGGCATGAAAAAATAGCTAAAGATCCAACATTTAAAACAACTGTTTTACCTGCTTTTCGTCCTGATAAAGCAATCAATATTGATCTATCTTGGTTTACAGACTGGGTCAATCAGTTGAGCCAAATTGTCGGCTACAAATTGTCTGATCTCAAAGCATTTAAAAAAGCACTCACAGAGCGCATCACCTTTTTTCATGATAAAGGATCGAGATTATCAGATCATGCATTAGATGTCATAATGTATCAGGATGCAACAGAAGATGAAGTTGCAATCATTTATGAGAAAGCATATTATCATCAAAATCTAACAACAGAAGAAATTAAAAAATATAAAGGTCACTTACTTGTATTTTTAGGAAAAGAATATCATAAGCGTGGATGGGTTCAACAATATCATATTGGTGCACATCGGGATTTATCAAAAAGAATGCTTAAAGAATTAGGACCTGATACAGGATTTGATTCAATTAATGATGGTCCAATTGCAAAACCTCTAGCTCAGCTTCTTGATGCTCTTGATTCCACAGGAGAACTACCTAAAACAATCATCTATACACTCAACCCAAGAGATTTCGAAGTTGCAATTACTTTAATGGCAGCATTTCAAGGTGGAGGTATTGCTGGAAAGATTCAATTTGGTTCAAGTTGGTGGTTCCTAGATACCATTGACGGTATGACAAAGCAGATTAAAGCACTCGCAAATAATGGATTGATTTCACAATTCATAGGGATGCTCACAGATTCTAGAAGCTTCTTATCATATCCTAGACATGAATATTTTAGAAGACTCCTGTGTCATATCATAGCTTCAGAAGTTGAATTGGGATTGTATCCCAATGATGAAGCAATATTAGGAAAAATTGTAGAAGATATTTCATATTATAATGCAAAGAAATATTTTAATTTCTAAAAGTCTTTGATTGATAATAACAAGGTATTGATATGTTTGATCATTAATTCATCAAGTGGTTTTGCTAAAGAAGATTGAACATAAGGATATTCATAGAATCTGTAATATAATTTATCCCAACGATCATACCTATTACTATGAAATAATCCAATAAATCGGCAATTATTAAAGATAGTAGATCCAAATGTTCTCCATGGTCTTGCTAGATACACATCATTTTCACTAGATTTTGAGATGATATCACAATCATTAAATATCAATCCATATGAAAATGAAACATAGGTTGATGGCGCACAAATGTAACCTTTATTAAGAGCAATAATTTGACACTGATCAAATAATGCAGTTCCACTTCCAAAAATAAAGTCAACATCACCCATAATGATACACTTTGAGAATATGGATAATGTTTCTTCTATATGTCTTTGTGTATCTGGTAAAAATTGATCATACCTTTCTACTAAGTCTATAGGTAGCGGACCAATAAACAAAGTATCCTGGTGACCTAACAACCGGCATGACAAAATATTAGTATGGTTACCATAAATAGATAACGCAACCGCTTGACCGATGGTAGGACCTGACCCAGATGTATTCTCAATTGTTAGATTCTTAAGTTCAACATGGTCAGACAAAATAGTAAGGGTTGATGTTCGAAAGGTATTATATAGTAAACCGTCATTGTGCATTTTATAGCTGTAATCATCATATTCAATGACAGTAGTCTCAAAATTAGAACCTATGAGCTTTAAGTGATTATGATTGATTCTTAGCTTCTGATAATATCTGCCAGGAGCAAGATGAATCTCAAGTCGCTCATGATCAGGGTATTGATCCAGGATTTCCTGAATCTGATCATTGGTATTCAAATACAGAGTCTTCATGGGTTTTCCTCCTTACAATCTACTTATATTATATAGAGGAGTTGTTACTTTGACAATCCAAAAGTTCAGAACCGTCGATTTAATTGTCCTTTCTTTAATTGCACTCATCGTCGATGTGATTGGCTATTTTGCAAGTCAAGGTGCCTTAGTGTTCTTTTATGTAACACTATCAACTCCAATCATGATGATTGCTTACATCAGATGGAACTATCGTGGATTAATAGTTAATGTCGTTGCTATTGTCGCTTATACGCTATTATATAAGAATTTCGAATTAATTCCATTGATAGGTTATACACTAAGTGTCATGTCCTTAGGACTCGTGATGTTTTGGTTTAAAGCTGTTAAACCAAACCATATCAAAGATGAAGTTCTCATTCTAACACTTTATTATTTATCAGGTTATTTAATGTTATTTGGATTACAGGTTCTATCACAATGGATCGTAAGTGGTCAAGTTCAATGGATTACAATGATTACCAGACATAGCATCAATTTTGCTTTGGGTTGGGTTATTATGTTAATTGCTTCAAGACAACAAGATTTCATGGTTGACATGAATACATATTTGCTTAGACAAATTGAAGAAAGAAAAAATGAGGGCTTATAGAGCATGAGTCGCAAATTCAATCGTGATGTAGAAACAATGACAATTGAAGAAATCAAAAATGAACAATACCTAGAACAGGTCGAGAAGAACAAGTGGCATCATTATTGGCATCTCATTAAAAAAGATTGGCCACTATATGCCATGATATTACCTGTACTGTTATTCTTCTTCATTTTCAGATATATGCCAATTTATGGTATTTTGACTGCATTTAAAGATCAAGCTGACTTGACTTTAGGTGTTGGAGAATCTCCATATGTCGGATTTTATGCTTTTAGATCACTGATTGCTGGTGATTATTCAAGAGAATTCTGGCAAGCGTTCAGAAATACGTTTGCAATTAGTATGTACGGGTTGATCTTTGGGTTTCCTGTTCCAATTATCTTAGCATTATTCTTTAGTGAAATCAAAAGTGATGTTTATAGAAGTATCACACAAATCTTATCTTATCTACCGAAGTTTATTTCTACAGTCGTCATCACATCCATCATTACACTCATGCTTTTTGAAGGTCATGAACCCCATCAAGCACCAGGTATATTAACCAGCTTATTTACAAGTTTAGGACTTATTACTGAAGGTACACGCATGCTTAGCCAACCTGAATATTTTAGATCTATCTATATCATTTCAGGCATTTGGGAAGGTGCTGGTTATGGATCTATTGTTTATTTTGCTGCTATTATGGCAATCAGTCCAACAAATTATGAAGCTGCACGTATCGATGGTGCGAATAAACTTGCTCAAATAAGATATGTGACCTTACCTGGCATGGCACCGACACTGACGATTATGCTGATTTTAAGAATTGGTGAGATATTATCAGTTGGATATGAGAAGATTATCTTACTTTATAATGTGCAGACATATGCAACCGCTGATGTGCTCTCCACATTTGTTACTCGAATAGGTGGACTATTAGGTGGTCAGTCTGTGTCTTTAAACACAGCAGCAGCTGCAGGATTGTTCGAATCTATTATTGCGATGTTCCTTGTCATAGGGGCTAACTTTATTTCTAGACGTGTCTCTGACACATCGTTATTCTAAGGAGCCTACTATGCAGAGATTAGATAGAACAGAACTGATATTTAAAATAATTTCATATTCCTTCATCACATTATTTGCTATAGCCGCACTCTATCCATTTATATATACGATATCAGCAGCTGTATCAGGAAAATTAGCATTTGAATCTGGGAAGGTCATTTTCTGGCCAGTTGATTTCCAGATGGATGCATTAATTGGTGTTATATCAGATAAGGGATTTTGGATCGCTTATACCAATACGCTATTTTACACTTTCTTTGGAACTGCATTTTCAATGGTCTTATCTGTGATGGCAGCTTATGCACTTTCCAAACAAAGATTGGTTTTTAGAAGCAAAATCAATTTCTTCATTGTCTTTACGATGTGGTTTTCTGCAGGTATGATTCCAGTATTTCTTAACTATAGAATGTTTGGAGTTGAATTCAGATGGGGTATCATTTATGGCTTTGGTATTCAAGCGTTTAATCTGATCCTACTTAGAAACTATTTCAGTGGTGTATCAAAAGAAATTGAGGAAGCAGCAGTTGTTGATGGAGCAAATGAGTTTCAAATATTGACAAGGGTTTATCTACCCATGTCAAAAAGTGCAGTAGCAACTGTCACGTTATTCTACGCATTATCTAGATGGAATGGATATTTCTGGAATTTGATTCTTGTTAACTGGACTGTTGAACATCCGCTTCAGGTTTTTCTTAGAAAGTACTTGAGTGAATATTTACTCGATGAAAATGCTTCAATTACAAACACTCCATATTCACCTTACTCGTACATGTATGCAATGATTGTCATGTCTATTATCCCGATCATCGTCATTTATCCATACTTGCAAAAATATTTTGCACGTGGTGTAAACGTTGGTGGGGTTAAAGAATAAAAAAAGAAAAGAGGAAGAAAAAGAATGAAAAAAGTATTTGGGATAATTCTTATGGTATTGTCACTTTTCGCTTTAGTAGGCTGTATTGATGATGGCCCTATTGAAGAGCCTGAAAAAACATTAGTTTCGATTAGTGTTAAGGTTGCACCTACTAAATTGGCTTATGAAGTTGGTGAAGATACATTAAGTTTGGCCGGATTACAAGTTGAAGGTATCTACAATGATGGTTCCAGTATTATCATTACTGAAGGTATGGGGGCACTTAATTATCAAGTTACTGGATTTACAACAACAACAGCTGGTATTAAAACACTGACTGTTACAGTAGGTACCCTTACAACAAGTTTCATTATTGTTGTCAGTGATCCAGAAGCTGAAGTGGTATTGCTTGCCATTCGTGTTGCAACTCAACCATCGAAGACAACTTATGGTCTTAATGGCGTGTTCACACCTAATGGATTGGTACTTGAAGCAGTTTATTCAGATGGTACAGCTGTAGCAATTGATAATGAAGATGTCATTTTTAATGGCTTTAATTCAATGACTGCAGGTTTGAAGACCATCACAGCGTTCTACCGTGGCAAGACAGTTACATTCGGAGTTGTTATCACTGCTGATTTGGTTGAAGATGATCCTTCTAAGGCAATCACTTTAAACATGGCATATAACTACAATGGTAGAGGTATTGCTTTTCAAGAAACTACACCTTATGTATCCTTAAATGGAACAACTTATAATAGTGGTGACTTACTACCAGTTTGGGAAGCTCTAGGAGAAAAATTGAACATTAATTTCGTTGATGTTAAAGTATCTAACAATACAAATAACCAATTCAATGAATTATTGACTTCAGAATTCGCTGGTGTTGATTTGATTAACTCAACAGGTGCTACATTAACACAATATGGTGTTTCAGGTGGTAACTTTGTTGACTTATCTAAATATTTAAATTCAATGCCAAATCTAAATGCTTTCTTAACAGCAAATCCAGCAGTTAGAGCATCAATGACAGCATCTGATGGTGGTTTATACTATACACCTTATTTTGATGGTTTTGGTGAAATTGAACAAATGTTCTTAGCTCGTATTGACTGGGTACAAGACATCCTTGACGTTGCATCACCTACATTTGATTCTGCAGCTTATACTGGAGCTTTCACAGTAGAAACTACTACTCCAGAAAGTTTAACAGTTAATGTTACTGTTGCTAATCCAAATGGTACAACTCGTGTTGTAGAAAAATCACATACAGCTAACATCCTTACAACACTCGCTGCATTACCATCTAAGACAGGTGCTACATTAGCTACTGCATTTAGATCATATATGACAGCAACTTATGGCGACCAAGGTTATGCTAACCTATCTGACGTTTTTGTTGGTACAGATGCTGCATATGATGTTGATGAATTGATTGCTTTGATGCATGTTGTTAAAGCTAATCCTCAATTCTTGACAAGAGAATTTGGTACAGGTACAAATACAACTGCTACACCTTTAACATCAGTTGAAGGTATGTTCCCAAGAACATCACAAACCTCACGTATTAGAAACTTATTCCGTGGACTAGAAATGTTTGGTCTTCGTGGTATGTTCTCAAGATATCAATGGGTTTATTTCGATGAAGATGGTGAAATAGTAGATGCAAGAGCACAACAAGAAACAATTGATGGCGTTACTCAATTATCAAAATTATTTGCTGATGGTTTAATAATTCCTACATTTGATTCAGGTTCTAACACAGACCATAGAGCAATGTTGTTACAAGGTTCATATGGTTTCATTACCTATGACTATAATGCATCATCAACTCCTAATGGTTATATCGCAGCAGCACAAGCACTCGATCCTACTTTCAAGTTTGAAGCAATTCTACCTCCAGTAAATAACTGGTTAGGTGATGGCACATATTTCCATTTCTCTGAAGGCGTTAGATCTTTAAAGAATGAAGCTTGGGGTATTCCTATTGCTGTAGAATCAGATACTGCTAAACTTGCTAGAGTTCTTACTTTAGTTGACGGTATGTATGATTATTCATCAGAAGATTCAATTGGTAATATTCATCTTTATGGTCCAGAAGGTTGGATCGATGGAGAAATCGAATACAATGGAGAAATGATTCCAAAGATCTCTGATGCTGCAATGGCAGAAATGCAAGCACTTGCTTCTGGTAATATGATTAACTACTTAAGAAACTTTGTTGGAGCAACAAATGCTATTGGTCATATTCGTAGCTTAGGCTTAGAATATCAAACATTATCTCCTCAAGGTATTGAAGGTATTGAAAGAATTAACGTGGCTGTTCAAGCTGGTACATTCAGATTGGCAGGTCAATATGTTTCAGATAATCCATGGTATGATTTAGCACCAACATTGTTCGCCTTGACGGCAGATGAAATTGCTGATATGGCTACATTAACATATGATGACTTATGGGCTGATGCTAATCTACCAGTTCTTGTACGTTATGCATTCTCAGGTAATGGTGGTTCAGTGACATCTGCAGATTATTTCAGCACTTATGTCATTAAAGAATCAGTAAACACCTATGAAATGATTTATAAAGCAGCACTTCAAGCAGCTTATCAACGTGTAAACGACAGATAAAATTATTCTTTTGAAGCTCTAGGAGGGCTTATTGCCCTCCTAGAATCCTTCATTCAATCTAGATGAAAAGAAGAAGATCGATGAAAAATATATTTAAAACAATACATCAAATTGTAAATAGCATGAAAAAATTTGTTTGCAAAAATGTTCAGATGATTGCCTATGTCATCCTTTTACTCACGACAGTTGGGTTCTTTATCTATACACTTGGATACTCATCCAATTGGGCATTAATTGTTTCATCAACACGTGCAGCAAATTATTTTAATGCATCACAACAAGCAAACCGATTGTTAGCGCAATTAGGATTTATTTCTATAGTCATTGTTGTTCTTGGGTTGTTCTTTGGTTCAGCAAAAAGAACAACATACTATTTAAGTAATATTGTTTTAAGCATATTATCTAGTATCTTACTCCTTGTCTCAGCATTTATGACATTATACTATAATAAGGTTCTTGAGGTTATGTACCGCAACATCTCAGAGCTTGAAGTTCCTTCATATCTTTATGATATTCGTAGAATCAAAAAGAGTTATATGATCTTTGAATTTGGGAATGTTTATGCATATGTGATGATTGTTGTTGGCATCTTATTTGGTGTTTTCTTAATCTTTAAGTTGATTGCTCAAAGAGATAGAAAAGTTCAATTACAAAGAAGGGTGGAAGAAGCATATGTCAATTCATAATATCAAAGTTGATAAGATGCGCTATCAGGTCAATTCACTGTCTTTTGGCCTTGTCATGCTATCTTTAGTACCTTCTGTAATCTCTTTGTTTTCTATTATCACTCCTCCTGCCGTGGTACCTACGTTTTCAACTGGTATAGAAATTTTACTAAGTATTCTACTGCTATTACTTACTTTTTTAGGCGGAGAAAAAGCGAAAGCATATCAAAAAAAATGGGGTATAGCATTAATAGGATTTGCGGGAATGCACCTTGTAAGAATATTTTTAGAGCCTTTAAAACTCTTCAAGTTGGCACAGTTATCACAAGCTCAATTCATATGGATTGTTATTGAGATTGTTTTAGCATGTGTTTTGCTAGTTGTTGCTGGAGTGATTACAATCATCAAACATGATCAATTAATGAAACATTTGAAAGAGGTAGAAAACTGATATGGCAACCATGACACTAAAGAATGTCAATAAAATCTATCTTAATGGTGTGCAAGCTGTTTTTGATTTTAACCTTGAAATCAAAGATAAGGAATTTATTGTGCTTGTTGGTCCATCTGGATGTGGTAAGTCAACGACACTAAGAATGATTGCTGGTCTTGAGGAAATCAGTAGTGGCGATTTATTGATTGATGACAAAAGAGTCAATGATGATGCACCTAAGGATAGAGATATCGCGATGGTTTTTCAAAATTATGCGCTTTATTCACACATGTCTGTTTATCATAATATGGCATTCTCACTTACCTTGAGAAAAGAAGAATCAGATTTGATTCACGAAAGAGTGATGTGGGCTGCAGGTATATTAGGACTCATTCCTTATTTAAATAGAAAACCAAAAGAGTTGTCTGGTGGTCAAAGACAAAGAGTTGCA
>JAIPGC010000008.1 GCA_021736335.1 Acholeplasmataceae bacterium
GTTAGACTAGAGATCAGACGTTCCGAACAAATTAAAAATGCAACTGATATCATTGGTAATAAAGCTAACATTAAAGTTGTTAAGAACAAGGTAGCTCCACCATTTAAGACTGTAAGTGTGGATATCATCTATGGACAAGGTATTTCAAAGGTTGGCGAACTTGTTGATTTAGCATCTAATCTTGATATCATCCAAAAGAGTGGCGCATGGTTTGCTTATAATGGCGAAAAAATTGGTCAAGGCAGAGAAAATGCAAAACAATATTTAGCAGATCACCAAGATGTTTATGATAAGATTTTTAAACAAGTTTTGGATTACTACAAAATTTCATATAAGAAATAGAAGAGAATACTTTGGTATTCTTTTTTTTGAGCAAAATTGCATAAAAAATATAAATAAACATATATAATATAGAAGGAATATAATTCTCTATGAGAGGTGATATCAATGCATTTAAAGGCATATAATCAATTTTTAGAATATTTAAAGAAAGAACAAAAGGATCAGGCTGTCATCTATGCAATGAGCTTGCTTGAAGAAAAAAAATTAACTATTGAAGAACTTTATCAAGAGCTTCTTGCTCCATCATTAACTACATTTGAATGTGATGTAGAAGATCAAGAGGTATGTATTTGGAAAGAACATTTCAGAACATCAATTATTCGTACTATTTTAGAAAGCTGTTATTTATATATCATCAAAAGAGTCGAAGATGTCAAAAAGACAGAAAAAAAGATTGTCGTTTTTACACCATCTTTTGAATATCACGAAATTGGTGCAATCATGGTTTCACACTTTTTATTACTAGAAGGATTTGATGCTTCATATATCGGAGCAAATACACCAAAAGATGATATTCTTTCAGCAATTAAAGCTTATCATCCTGATTTTGTAGCAATGAGTGTTACGAATCCATATAACCTTGTTATAACAAAACAAATCAACGATGAGATTAAAAAACAATATCCGGATGTCAAAATCATTATAGGTGGTCAGGCATTTGTTCATCAGAACGCCTTAGAATCCATCAAATACGATTATTTACTCCAAACCCTAGATGATATCAAGAACCTTAGAAAAGAGGTTCAGGTATGAAATTAGCACTCCAAATTGCTTGGCGTTTCTTGTCATCTGCCAAAAGACAAACATTCATTATCATTTTAGGTATTGCTGTTGGTGTATCAGTTCAAGTCTTTATCGGATCACTAATTACTGGATTACAAAAAAGTCTTGTTGACACTACCATAGGTTCATCATCACATATTACTGTATTAGCTGCTGATGACACTTCATTTGTTGATGATTACATGACAGTTGTAGATGACCTAGAGTCAGAAAGCAATCAAATAGAAGTACTCTCTCCAGTTGTTAATATCGGTGGTATTTTACAAAAAGGTACAGACAAAAATGAAATTTTATTTAGAGGATTTGATCTAGATCTTGCTAATGAGATTTATGGATTTGATTCAAAAATCACTGAAGGCAATCTTCCAACACAACTCAATGACATTCTTTTAGGATTATCCCTCAAAGATGAATTAGATTTAAATGTTGGTGATTCTATTGAAATTGAAATACTAGGAAATATCAGAACATTAAATGTTGTAGGGTTTTTTGATTTCAATGTTTCAGTGATTAATTCAACTTGGGGTATTGGCACACTTGCTACACTTCAAGATATCATAGGCAATACAAATCAAGTATCTGCCATTGAAATGCAAATCAAAGATGTTTTTGAGGCTGAAAATTTAGCACTCATACTAGATACTAATTTGAGTTCATCAGGATTAGTCACAGAAAACTGGATGGCTCAAAATCAATCACTTCTAAGTGGTCTTCAGGGGCAAAGCACTTCATCTTTAATGATTCAAGTCTTTGTCATTATCTCTGTTGTCCTTGGCATTTCATCAGTATTAGCAATTACAGTCATGCAAAAATCAAAACAGATAGGTATTCTTAAAGCTATGGGGATACTTGATCAAGATGCATCGAAAGTTTTCTTATTTGAAGGATTCATTTTAGGTATCTTTGGGGCTATAGGTGGTGTGCTTTTAGGTTTAGGACTCACATTCTCATTTACCACATTTGCATTAAACCCTGATGGAACACCTGTTGTTCCACTATTCATTGATCCTGGATTTATTTTATTATCAGCAGGCATTGCTTTGGTAGCATCAACCTTAGCATCACTCATCCCAGCCATCAAGTCATCCAAGATGACAGTCATCGAGGTGATCAGAAATGCCTAATATCATTGAACTTAAAAATATCAATAAGATTTATGGTGAAAAAACACCAAATCCAACCCAAGTCATTTTCGATTTAAACTTAAGTTTTGAAGCATCAACATTTAATTCAATTATTGGTCAATCAGGCAGTGGGAAATCGACATTACTTAATATTTTAGGTACCTTAGATAAAGCAACCTCAGGTGATGTCTTCATCAATCAAAAAGATACACAAAAGATGAGTAAAAATCAAGTTTCAAAATTAAGAAACGAAACCATTGGATTTATCTTTCAATTTCATTACTTACTCCCCGAATTTACAGCTTTAGAAAATGTATTATTACCATATAGAATATCAAAAAAACCCATCACCAAAGAAGTGATGGATCGTGCTCTTGAATTACTTGAAATTGTTGGATTAACAAAAGTTAAAGATAATTTGGCAGTTAACATGTCCGGAGGACAGCAACAACGCGTTGCGATTGCAAGAAGCTTAATCAACAATCCAAAAATCATATTAGCAGATGAGCCTACCGGTAACCTAGATAGTGATACAACTGAACAAGTCTATGAATTGCTTCGTAAAATTAATGAAACTTATAAAACGACATTCATCATTATTACACATGATAGACATATTGCTGAAAAGGCTGATCGTATTATTGAAATCAAAGATGGAAGAATCAATCTTGATATTAAAAAATAAAAAAGTCCATTGGACTTTTTTTAACTTACAACGTTAATTGGATTTAAATCTTTTAAAGAGAATTGAACATATTCAGTAAATTCAACATCTTGACCGCCTGTTGTCAAAACATATTCAACCATTAAATACAAGTGTGGTTCATTGACTGTTACAAATGGTAATGGATTAAAAGGTAACTCATGATTAAATATTAACGTTACAGATCTTGCTACTGTGGTTATTGCTGTTGGTGTTCCAACTGATCTTAAATTTTTCCAATCAGTTTGTAGCAGTGGAATCACTGTTACGGTTTTGACTACGAAATTCTCATTTGCTTCATAATTGATACTGAATTTGTAATACCCACCAAAAAGATCTCCTGAATCTTGATCTAATACTGGATTCTTGAGTTCAGTCCAAACGATGTTAAGTGAGAAAGCATCGATTCCATCTGGTTCAAGAAATTTTTTAATCATTTCAGTCTCACTGGTGATTTCATTATCGAAACCTACTTTGCGATTTGCAGTATAAGAACCTACATATGCAGTGACAATTAAAGCGAGTGGAACCAGTACTATAAAAGCTAAGACAGCAACCTTAATACGATTACGATGCAACCATGTCCAAAAGGTTGGTTTTTTATCAATTTTTGGGTTTTTCATTTGGTTTAATAACTCCTTCATCAAGTGTTCATTTCTTATTATACATGAATATAAAAAAAAATAAAGACAAATCAAAAAATACCCATGGTTTCTTCATTGACTTAAAAGTCTGAAATAGGGTATAATGATATAGTACATCATGTATAGGACAATTTGATTATATCGATTGTTTAAAATATTAATAATGGAGGTGTTAAAATGTTCATTATAGCATTAGATGCTGTAACGACAGCCATCTCCGTTTTGCTAGCCATCATCATAGGCTTTGCATTTGGATATTTCGTTCGTGTTTGGCACCGCGAAAAAAGTATCAATGCAAGCAAAGAGTTGGCTGAAAAAATTGTTGAAGACGGAAAAAAAGAAGCCGAAAAAGCAAAAAGAGAAAGTGTTTTAGAAGCCAAACAAGAGATTTTCGTGTTGCGCAAGGATTTTGATAATGACATGCGTGAACGCAGACAGGTCGTAGTGAATCTTGAAAACAAGGTTACTCAGCGCGAGGATACATTAAATCGCCGCGCTGTTCATTTAGACAAGCGTGAAGAAACGCTTGCACTACGCGAAGAGAAACTTGATGAAAAGAAAGAACAACTTGAACAATTAAATAGCAAAGCGGAAGAAGTATTAAAACAGCAAGAGCAAAAATTGATTGAAATTTCTAGCCTTACAGTAGATGAGGCAAGAGAAATCATCATGGCCAGAGTCAGAGACGGTATGTCAGATGAAATTGCTACATACATCCGCGACGAAGAAGAGAAAGCCAAAAATGAAGTGCAATCACGCTCCAAGCAACTATTGTCGCTTGCCATACAAAAGTATGCCAGTGAGACCACTACAGAAAGAACTGTCTCTGTCGTTGATTTACCTAACGATGAAATGAAAGGCCGCATCATTGGACGCGAAGGTAGAAATATTCGCACCATAGAGGCATTAACAGGTGTTGATCTCATCATTGATGATACACCGGAAGCAGTGGTACTAAGTGGATTTGATCCGATAAGAAGAGAAATTGCCAAACGCGCTTTAAGCACGTTAGTCTCAGATGGTCGTATTCATCCAGGCCGTATCGAAGAAGTTGTTGAAAAAGCAAGAGTTGAAGTGGATATGTTCATTAGAGAAGCTGGTGAAGACGCAGTCTTTACAACAGGTATCGGTCGTATCCATCCCGATTTAGTTAAGTTATTAGGAAGACTAAGCTTTAGAACAAGCTATGGTCAAAATGTATTAAGACACTCCATCGAAGTTGCATTTCTAGCTGGTAAACTAGCTGTTGAAATCGGTGAAGATGAAATGCTCGCACGTCGCGCTGGATTACTTCATGATATCGGTAAAGCCGTGGATCATGAAATAGAAGGTGGACATGTTGAGATTGGTGTGAATATTGTTAATCGTTATAAAGAACCAAAAGAAGTTACTGATGCTATCGCATCACACCATGGTGACAAAGAAGCAGAAAGCGTCATCGCCGTACTTGTTGCAGCTGCAGATACATTAAGTGCTGCACGTCCAGGTGCAAGAAGCGAATCCATGGAAAACTACATTAAACGTTTGGAACAATTAGAAGCCATTTCCAACGAAATTCCTGGTGTTGAAAAATCATATGCAATTCAAGCTGGTCGTGAGATAAGAGTTATTGTCAAGGCTGATCAGATCGATGACTTATCAACATTTAAGGTCGCGCGTGAAATCAAGGAACAAATTGAAGAAAAGATGACTTATCCTGGTACAATCAAGGTTACAGTAATCCGTGAAACACGAGCAACAGACATTGCAAAATAAGAGGCTTAGGCCTCTTTTTGTTAGAAAGAAGTGATTTGATGAAAATTCTATTTATCGGAGATATTTATGGAAGACCAGGATTGGATATGCTAGCTGAGCATCTTCCTGATCTTAAGAATACATATCGTCCCAATGTCATCATTGCTAATGCTGAAAATGCAGCAAATGGTAGAGGCATTAATCTAAAAATTTATAAAGAATTAATGAGTCAGGGTATTCACGCAATTACCATGGGCAATTGGGTTTGGGGTAATCGTGAGCTATTTGAGTTTATTGAAGACTCTAATATTATTAGACCTATGAATTTTAGAAACGCACCAGGTAAAGGTTTTCTGACAGTGAATTATAATGGGCAAAAACTGCTTGTCATCAATGCATTAGGTAGAACTTTTATGAACCCTAATATTGATGATCCGTTCACTGGAATTGATCGAATTATCGAGAATGAAAAAGCTGATTTTGTTTTTGTTGATATGCATGCAGAAGCAACAAGCGAAAAAGTAGCAATCGGACATTACCTTGATGGTAGAGTTGATGTAGTCGCAGGTACGCACACCCATATCCCAACTGCAGATGAAAGAATGCTTCCAAATGGTACACTCTATATCACCGATGTAGGGATGACTGGTCCACTTAATGGTGTGATTGGTGTAGCAAAAGAGATTGTGTTAGATCGGTTTTTAAACGGTTTTTCAACTCCAAATGAGGTTGCTCCAGGTGCAAGACAACTGAATGCTATCATTTTAGACTTAGTAAAAAAGACAATTCAAAGAATACACATTGAAAGCGAAACAGTATGACCTATACTGTTTTTTCATGTATAATAGTCACAGGTGATTTGAATGAGCAATATTGATTTAGACAAATATTTCAAGCCCAATTTAAAAGAGGCAAGAAGACGCACAAAAGATGTAATTGAAGAACTTAAATTTGAACTTAGCGACGCTCATCAAAAGATTGGCGTTAATAAAACATACATGATCCACACCTATGGATGCCAAGGTAATGAAGCCGATAGTGAATCCATTGCAGGTATTTTAGAATTGATGGGATTTACTCATGCAACTTCTGAGGCTCAAAGTGATGTTATCATTATGAACACTTGTGCAATCAGGGAGAATGCTGAAAATCGTGTTTGGGGTGAATTAGGCAGACTTAAAGCTTATAAAAAGCACAATCCTAATCTTATTCTTGGTTTAGCAGGATGTATGGCTCAAGAAGAAAATGTGATTGAACGCATCTTAAAGAAATATCAACACGTTGATATTGTTTTTGGTACGCATAACATCTATAAACTACCTGAATATCTAGAAACTGCATTATTTTCAAAGGAACGTGTGATTGAAGTATATTCTCAAGAAGGTGAAATTGTTGAGAATCTTCCAAAGGTAAGAAATCATAAATTTAAAGCATGGGTCAACATCATGTTTGGCTGTGATGAATTTTGTACATACTGTATTGTTCCTTATACAAGAGGTAAGGAAAGATCAAGATCAAAAGATGAAATCATTGCTGAAGTTAATGAACTTGTAGAACAAGGATATAAGGAAATCACATTATTGGGTCAAAATGTTAATGCTTATGGAAAAGACTTGGATGACTCAAGTTATACATTTGGTGATTTACTTAAAGAGCTTGATGATTTAGGCATTGAACGCATCCGCTTTACTACAAGTCATCCTCATGATTTAGATAAAAAAACGATGGAAGCCATGAGAGATTCAAAACATGTCATGCCATATTTTCATCTCCCTGTTCAGTCAGGAAGTAATACTGTATTAAAAAAGATGAACAGACAATATACAAAAGAATCGTACCTTAAAGTTCTTGATGAACTTAAAAATACAGTTCCTGGAATTGCAGTCACAACTGATATTATTGTTGGTTTTCCAGGTGAAACAGATACTGATTTTCTTGATACATTGGATCTAGTTGAAAAGGCTGAATTCGAAGGTGCATTTACATTTGTATTTTCAAAAAGAGAAGGTACTCCTGCTGCAAACTTCACAGATGACACTCCTATAGAAACTAAAAAGGAAAGGTTATATATGCTTAATGATCGGACCAACGCAGGATATTTAAAAGGCAATCAAAGGTTTGTAGGAGAAACAGTAAAAGTACTTGTTGATGGCGTATCAAAAAACAATGATCAGGTACTTGCTGGATATAGCGAGCATAATAAGTTAGTTAACTTTGCAGGTGATAAAAGTTTGATTGGACAAATTGTAAAAGTCAAGATAACAGTAGCAAAAACTTGGTTTTTATTAGGTGAACTTTTATGACAGAAAAGGAAAAATTGATTGAAATGATTCTTCAAAATGAAGATATTCAACGCTATAAAAGAATAGAACAAATCATCAATAATAATAAAAAACTTAAGGCAAAAATCAATCAATTAAAGGTCCTCCAAAAGCAGTTAATCAATGCAAAACAAGTTGGAAAAACACAAGCAATCGCTGAGTTTGAAAGGCGATATCAGGTCCTTTATAATGAGATTGAAGAGTATCCATTGATGTCGGATTATTTGGCTTTACAAGGCGACATTAACGAAATGATACAATCTATCCAATCCATCATAGAAGAAGGCATAGAAAAAGATTTTGAATGAGAACGGTCAATAATGGCCGTTTTTATATAAAAAAAAGCCAATTAACTTGATAAAAACGGTAAAACATTGTATTATGAATACAAAGAGATTAGTAGGAGGACCGCTATGGCTAGATTGACACGTGAAAGCAGCGTTACAGTTGGAACAAAGGACTATAAAATCGATGAATTGTTGAAAACTATCATTTATTTGCCTGCAGATCAAGTTAAGACTTTTTTCATTGAAATTGGGTTAAAGGTTCCACGTGAATTAAGAATGTTTGTCCTCAGAGAAACACTTAGAGAAAAAGTTATTGAGACTAGAAAATCAAGATTGACACTTGCTGATGAACTCAATTATCGTCTTTCTTGGTACACAGAATTTACTGAAACACAATTAGAAAATCTACTTGTCTTTTTTGAAGATCCAAAAATCGAAAGAGAGTTTTTAGAAGATTTTTGGACTGATCTTGTTGCCTACTTAGTTGAAAAAGAAGTTTCACCAAAACATTTAAAAACATTACTTGATGATAGTATCACTTTTGTTAAAAAGCATGGACTTGAATTACCGGATATGAAGACATACAATCGTGATTTAAGAGAAATCTTTTTCGATAGCTTTGGACGCATTGATGGTTTAGCACCTGCTAAATTTAGACCAGTACTCTTTAAGAGTTCCACGTTATCAGAGATTAGAGATTTAGGAACTAAATATGAAGTTGACGTTCCTAGAAGATTAAAGAAAACCGAATTAGCTGATATCATCATCAAGGAACTTAAAGATCGTGGACAACATACAGAAAAATTAGAAGGTGAAATCAGAGGCATGTCTGTTTTAGTCATGCAACGTTTTGCTATTGATCATGATATTAAAGCTTCAACAGAGTTAAAGAAAGAAGAAATTATTGAGTATATTTTAGCCAATGCTAAAGAAACCAAAGAAACATACTTTGTTCCTGAATCACAGGCAGATTATGATAAAGAAGTCGAAGAAGTAGCTGAACATCTTGAAGAAATTCAAGAACCAGAACCTGTTTACGATGAAATAATTGAAGAGGAACAAGTCAACATACCAGTTGCTGAAACTATTGTTGAAGAAGAACAAATTGAAGAAGTTGTAGAAGAAAAACAGGTTGAAGAAGAACCTGTTGAAGAAGAGGAAGAACCTGTTGAAGTAAAGGAACCTGTGAAACCAGTTGAACAAAAACCTCAAGTTCAGGTTGTTCAAAGTTCTTTTGATATGAGTGAACTTGTCAATGAAATTAAAAAATTAAGAGAAACATTTGAAGTTGCTTTATTATCTCAAAAGGTTTTAAGTGCAGAAAAAGAAGAAGAAAGATCAAATGCTATACAAGTTACTAATCCTAGATCTGAGATACCTGAAGTAAAACCTGTAATCATCAATTCAGCAGAATTCTATGGTGATGTTAAATCATTAAAGAAAGTTATCAAAAACGATGAAGCAACTGAAAGAGAAAAGTTTATTGAAGAAAAGAAGGCTGAGTCTTCAATTGGCACAGGAAAATCAGATGATGACATCGATGAGACTCCAGGAGAAATTCGTTTCCTAGGCAAGGTTGGTAAATTCTTATGGAAGATTTTGAAGAAACTACTTAAGTTTGCATTGATTCTTGGTGCAATCGCTGCAGTTCTTGTACTTCTATTTGCAGTATTGACCTATTATGTTCCATCACTTACATTCTTAGATGGTGTCAAAGCTTGGTTAGACCAATTATTTGGATTATGGATGATTACTTGGTTACATAACACAATGGCAAGTCTTGGTATGTAATGATAAAAATAATTTAGGGGGCAACCATGGATAAACTAAAATACACCCCAATGATGCAACAATATTTGGAAATTAAAGAAGACTACGCAGATGCGATAGTCTTTTTTAGATTAGGTGATTTCTATGAAATGTTTTTTGATGATGCTATTTTAGCATCGAAAGTTTTAGAAATCGCATTAACATCAAGAGATGCAGGGGCTAAGGTACCAATGTGTGGTGTTCCCTATCATGCTGTTAAACCATATGTTCAAAAGCTCATTGAAAAAGGATTTAAGATTGCAATTGTAGAGCAAACAACAGAACCTGGAAAAGGATTAGTTAAACGAGAAGTTATCAGATTGGTTACACCAGGAACTGTATTAGAAGATGGTATTTTAGATGCTAGAACCAACAACTTTATTGCAAGTGTTCTTTTAACCGAAAAAGGATATGCACTCACTTATGTCGATATTTCGACAGGTGAATCCTTTATGACTGATGGATTAGAAAAAAAACAAGTATTTGATTTGATTCAAAGTCTGGATATCAGAGAAGTTGTGTTGCCACTTCGATTCGATGAAGCATTTATTGAAAATCTTAAGGAAAATGATCGTTTGGTTTCATATAACGATGATTATCAGATTGTTGAGCAAAAATATACAAACCATTTAGAAAGAGATCAAAAGCGAGCAGCATCACATTTGCTCAATTATCTTGTTAATACACAAAAGCAAATGATTAATCATCTAATGCCTTTTAGAATCGTTGAGCGTATTGGCCATATGCATATTGATTATCGTGTTAAAAAGCATTTGGAAATCGATGAATCACTTGTCAACCAATCACAAACAACACTGATTCACTGGATCAATGATTGTCAAACAGCGATGGGATCTCGTATGCTTAAAGCGATGCTCAATCATCCATTATATGATGTCAAAGCTTTAAACGAACGCTATGATTTGATTGAAGCATTTAAACCTTATCAACCAAGAGAAAGAGTCATTGACCACTTAAGATATATCTATGATATTAATCGAATTGTAGGTCGAGTCGCTTTTAATACTGTCAATGCCAGAGATTTATATCAATTAAAAGAAACTTTAAAGCAAATACCTGATTTGAAAGAAGCATTGAAGCTATATCAAAATCCAAAATTGAATGAAATGATAGAAAACATGAATGATCATCATGAACTCTATCAACATTTGGAATCAGCTATTCATCCTGAGCCTCCGATTACTTTGAAAGACGGAGGTATCATCAAAGAAGGATTTGATGAAAAACTAGATGAGCTTAGAAATATTGATTTACACGGACAACAATGGTTGACAGAGTTTGAATTATCTGAAAGAGAAAAAACAGGTATTAGGAACTTGCGTGTCGGATATAATCGTGTTTTCGGATATTATATTGAGGTATCTAAAGGTAATTCCTCTTTGGTTAAAGATGAATTTCAATATGAAAGAAAACAAACTTTAGCTAATAGCGAACGATATATCACACCATCTCTCAAAGCAAAAGAAGATGATTTGCTTCATGCTAAAGAAAGAAGCATGACCTTAGAATATGAACTATTCAAAGAGATCAGAACAACCACTGAAGCATATACCTTCTCTTTGCAGGAATTATCAACTCAGATTGCTCAAATTGACGTTTTTCTTAATTTAGCAATCATCTCAGAAAAATATAATTTCATTAGACCTGAGCTTCACAACAATAGAAATGTAGAAATATTAAAAGGTAGACACCCAGTAGTTGAACGATTCACAAAATTTGTAGCAAACGATGTCATCATGGATGAGGGTGAAATCTTTCTTATCACAGGACCTAATATGAGTGGTAAATCCACCTATATGCGGATGTTTGCTATTATAGTATATATGGCTCAAATAGGTTGTTTTGTACCCGCTGAAAAAGCAGTTCTTCCAATATATGATGCTATATTTACTAGAATTGGTTCCTCAGATGATCTTAGTGGTGGAAAATCAACCTTCATGGTTGAAATGGTTGAATCTAATGAAGCTCTGACAAAAGCAACTTCCAAAAGCTTAATCTTATTTGATGAAATTGGTAGAGGAACTGCTACATATGATGGTATGGCGCTTGCTCAAGGTATGATTGAATACATTCATGAAAAAATTAAGGCACAAACGCTTTTTTCGACTCATTATCATGAGCTTACAGTATTAGAAAACAGTCTTCAAAGACTCACAAATTTGTGTGTTAAAGCCAAAGAAGAACATGATACGATGGTTTTTCTTCACCATGTTGAACGCGGAACAACAGATAAATCTTATGGTATCCAAGTTGCTTCTTTAGCTCATCTACCAAAAAGTTTGATCATTAGAAGCAAACAAATATTGGAAAAACTTGAACAAAAAGAAAATAAAGTCGTACTAGATTTGTTTAATTATGAAAAGTTTGAAGAAGAACACGATACAATGATTGATGCTGACAAAGTCGCTGTCTTAGATGAATTGGAAAAGATTAATCCGGACAACATGACACCAATTGAAGCATTATTACTCATCAAGCATTTACAATCCATTATTAAGAAATAGGTATAAATAATGTCTATTATTCAACAGATGAATAGCAAATTAGCCAATATGATTGCTGCAGGTGAAGTCGTAGATCGTCCTGCATCAGTGGTTAAAGAGCTCGTAGAAAATTCAATCGATGCCAAAGCAAGTATCATAACTGTTGAAGTTGTGGACATGGGCATGAAATCGATTATCATCACTGATAATGGTGTGGGTATGGATTTTTTGGATGCACATTTAGCATTTGATAGACATGCAACCAGTAAGATTATGAATGAAAGTGACTTAGGACACATAATGACACTTGGATTTAGAGGTGAAGCACTTGCTGCTATAGCATCAGTTTCCAAAGTCATTTTAAAAACAAGACAAAAGGATCAAGAAGGTATTGAGGTAACTTATCATGGTGGTGTTTTTGTCAAAGATGGGACATCTACTTTGAATCAAGGAACCATTGTTGAGGTCTACGACTTGTTTTACAATACACCAGCACGATTCAAATATATCAAATCAGATTTAGCTGAAAGACAGGCTATTATTGATATTTTTGATCGATTGGCACTGGCACATCCAGATATTAGATTTAATCTCATCATCGATAATAAAACCATCAAGTCAACCTATGGAACCAATGATTTTTTCAGTTTAATCGATCAAATCTATGGATCAAAAATGACTCATGGCATGACTGTATTTGAAGAAACCGTTCAAAAGGTACGAATCACAGGCTATCTTTTAAATCCTCAAATTTCAAGATCCAGAAAGAAAGATATATCTATTTTTGTCAATGGCAGATACATCAGAAACTATAAACTCATTCAAGCGGTCATTGATGGGTATCATAGCTTTATGATGGTGGGAAAATATCCGATTGCTCTCATTCATCTTGAGATTGATCCTTCTTTATTAGATGTCAATGTTCATCCACAAAAGTACGAAGTCAAATTCGTTAATGAATCCATTTTAGCTTATTACATTGAAACTTATGTTAAGCAAGCATTATTAAAAAAGACACATCCGATACCAGAAACTTTAAATACAATTCGAAAAGAAGAAAAAGATATCTACACACCACTCAATATCAATTTTGGTGAAAAGATAATTAATGAACCTGAATCACTTAATCATTTAGAAAATAATCTAAAAGCAGAAAAACTCCCTGATTTGGAATATGTCGGTATTTTCTCAGGAACCTATATCCTATTTCAAAATCAAGATGGTCTTTATTTAATGGATCAACATGCAGCAGCAGAAAGAATAAGATATGAGCATTATTTTAAATCGCTTGCAAATCCTAATAAAGCTGTGAAACATCTCCTTTTTGCTCATCATCTTGAACTGACATCTGATGATCTTTTAGTCATTCAAAATCATCTTGAAAAACTCAATCATCTTGGTTTCTATTTCAATGAACAAAATGAGCTTGTGGGCTTACCTGTTTGGTTAAATGATTCAGAAATTGAATTGGCCATTGAAGCAATGGTTTCTATGCTCGTGGAAAAAGAAGCAATTGATTTATCCATATTAAGAGATAAACTTGCCAAAGACATAAGCTGCAAAGGTGCAATCAAAGCGAATAAGTCATTAAGTTTGAGTGAAATCAATGCAATTGTAAAAAATCTTAGAACTTGTGAAAATCCATACACATGTCCTCATGGTAGACCAACTTTCATCAAACTATCACATTATGAGATTGAACGCATGTTTAAGCGGGTGGTTTAATGAAAAAAGTGATTGTGATTGTTGGACCCACTGGATCTGGAAAAACAAGTTTATCGATTAAATTAGCAAAACAATTTAATGCGGAAATCATCAATGCCGATTCGGTTCAGGTTTATCAAGGATTAAATATTGGTTCGGCTAAAATCAAAGAGGAAGAAAAACAAAACATCAAACATCATCTATTGGATGTTGTATCTTTAGAAGATGAGTACACAGTTTATCACTTTCAAAAAGATGTAAGATCGTTAATTAATCAAATAGAAGTTCCTATGATTGTTGGGGGAACCGGATTATATATTCAAGCTGCCCTTTATGATTATGAATTTATAGAAGCTAAAAGAGATGTTGATTTCGAGCAAAAACATGAGCATGAATCAAACGAATTAATTCATCAAAGACTCATTGAGCTAGACCCTGATATTAAGATTGACTTACAAAACAGAAGAAGACTTCTTAGAGCATATGAACAAGCACTTTTGGGAGAAAAGAGATCTGAAAAGAAGAAAAAAGATCAAATTTTATATGATGCGTTAATCATATATTTAGATTTGGATAGAACAGTATTAGAAACTAAATTAATAGAAAGACTTGAAAGACAATTAAATGATGGATTTATCGATGAAGTAAAAAAACTAAAGGAACAAAACATTCATGTTCATGCGATTGGATATAAAGAGTTAAATCAATATTTAGAAGGTGATTATACGCTT
This sequence comes from Acholeplasmataceae bacterium, assembly GCA_021736335.1. Classification (GTDB taxonomy): domain Bacteria; phylum Bacillota_I; class Bacilli_A; order Acholeplasmatales; family Acholeplasmataceae; genus Peloplasma. Next base: position 14,687 of record JAIPGC010000008.1, read on the forward strand.
CTTGAAGCTAAAGAGGCGATTATAAAATCTTCAAAAAGATTGGCAAAAAAACAAAAAACATGGTTTAAAAACCAAATGCACCCTTTAATGCTTGATGCATTAAGTGAAACATTGTATGAGGAGGCACAACTTGCCATTCAATCATTTCTAAAGGAGAAATAAAATGAGAATATTCTTAATTGGTATGCCTGGTTCAGGCAAAACAACCATTGCTAATCAATTAGCTAAAAAAATTGGATATACCTATGTCGATTTAGATGGTATGATTGAAAAGGATGCACATATGTTCATTGAGGAAATATTTGAGCGTTATGGAGAAAAGAAATTTAGGCAATTAGAGACTGATGCCATCATGAAATTACCAAAGGGAAACCTTGTTGTTGCTTGTGGTGGTGGCATAGTAACAGTCAAAGAGAATAAAGAACTTATGGATGGTATTAAATTCTATTTGGATACCGACATTGAGGTTATTAAAAAACGCTTAGAAACTGACTATCAACGTCCACTACTTAAAAAAACAACATTAGAACAATTATTTGATGACAGATATTTTCAATATCAAGATTTTGCCGACGCTGTCATATCAAATAATTATGATATTGAAACAACAGTTAAGGTCATAGAAAATTATTTAAGACATGAGGTAAATCAATGAATATTTTAGTCATTCACGGACCCAATTTGAATATGCTTGGTAGGAGAAATCCTGAGTTATACGGGTCAATGACTCAAGATGAGCTTTTTGATGCACTTGATAGTCATTTTGATGATGTTGATTTTGTATTTTATCAATCCAATTATGAGGGTGAGTTGATAGGTGTCATTCATAGCGTCATGAATGAAGATTATAATGCCTTAATCATTAACCCAGGTGCGCTCACGCATACGAGTATTGCCCTAAGAGATGCTCTTGAAATGTTAGAAATACCAAAAGTCGAAGTCCACTTGTCTAATATTGATCAAAGAGAAGCATATAGAAAAGTAGATTATATCAAAGAAGTTGTTGATGCATGTTTCATGGGAAAGAAATTGGATAGCTATATTGATGCTGTAGAATTTTTGCTCAATAAAACCGTTGTTTAATCCATTGGTTTCATGTATAATAGAAACGGCAAAAAACTTGAAGGAGTAAAAATATATGATTAGTACAAATGAATTTAAAACAGGACAAACAATTGTCTACGACGGAAACATCTATTCAGTCATAGAATTTATGCATGTAAAACCTGGTAAAGGCGCAGCTTTCGTTAGAACAAAGCTGAGAAATCTTAGAACTGGGTCAGTCACAGATTATACATTCAATGCAGGCACAAAAGTTGAACGTGCTCAAATTGATAAAAACATGATGCAATATCTATATGCTGATGGTGATAGACATATTTTCATGAACAATGAAACATATGAACAAATTGAGATTCCAGCCAATCAAATTCAAAATGAACTTAAGTACATTTATGAAGGTGAATCTGTTGAAGTCATGTTCTACAACAACACAGAAATTTTAGGTGTATCATTAACAGACAAGGTCGTATTGACAGTCGTTGAAACAGTACCTGGTGTTAAAGGAGACACAAAGACCAATGCACTCAAGGATGCGATTATGCAGACAGGGTTATTGGTTAAAGTACCAATGTTTATTGAAGAAGGCGAAAAAATCATTGTTAATACCAATGATGGATCATACGTTTCAAGAGATAAATAATGAAATCCGCGAGCAATCGTGGTTTTTTTATGAATAGATGATTTATATTCATTATCATATATGATATCAGGTCTTATTTTTTTAAAAAATATGCTATAATGTAACAGGTGAAGAAAATGGAACGTTTGCAAAAAGTTTTGGCACATGCAAACATTGCTTCAAGACGCAAATCAGAGGAGATAATCCTTGAGGGACGTGTTAAAGTCAATGGGAATGTAGTGACCGAATTAGGATTTAAGGTTGAAAAAAACGACAAAATAGAAGTAGATGGAAAACCAATTGAGATGGCACAACATCTTTATTTTTTGTTAAACAAACCTACAGGATACGTTTCAACAACATCTGATGATAAAAATAGAAAGACAGTTCTTGATTTATTGGATCCAGAATTGAAAGATATTCGCTTATATCCAGTTGGTAGACTTGATTTTGATACTGCAGGACTTTTACTACTTACCAATGATGGAGAATTTACGAATTTAATGACACATCCTGAGCATGAAATTGAAAAAGAATATCTTGTTCGTGTTGAAGGTATTGTCACTAGAAAAAAAATTGTTCAGCTTAGAAATGGTGTCGTGATTGATGATGGATACTTAGCAGTTCCAAAGGAAGTTCGCTTACTTGAGCTTGATAAAAACTTTAAAACAACATTGATTTCAATCACATTAGCTGAAGGTAAAAATAAGCAAGTTAGGAAAATGATGGATGCCATCGGACATCCAGTAAAAAAACTTACAAGAGTTAGATATGATTTTTTGACATTAGAAGGTGTGGAGAGAGGAACTTATCGGTTTCTTAAAATTCATGAAGTTAAAAAGTTATATGCACATTCACAGCCAAAAAAATAAAATTTCACTATTTATAGTGTAAAAGCATGGTATAATTATTGTTGTACGGAGGAAAAACATGCCTGGATACAAATTAGCTATAGACGGACCAGCAGGATCAGGAAAAAGCACAATAAGTTCTCTAATCGCTAAAAAGTTGGGGTGGACGCACATTGATACGGGTGCGATGTATCGAGCAGTTACACTGCTTGCCATCGAACTCAAAATAGATTTACATGATGAAGCGTCATACCGTTTTTTAGAATCCGCACAAATCCATTATGATTTTGATCGCATCTATATCAATGACAGAGATGTGACAGAAGCCATAAGAAGTGAGTCAGTAACTCAAAATGTTTCATTAGTATCAAGCTTTCCATATGTTAGAAAACGTCTTGTTGAATTACAACAAAGCGCAGCTAAAAATGGGAATATTGTTATGGATGGAAGAGATATAGGGACTGTAGTATTACCCAATGCTGATTTAAAAATATTCTTAACCGCCAATGTGGAAGAACGTGCAAAAAGACGGTATAAAGAAAATGTGAAAAAGGGCAAACAAGCTCAAATTTCACAAGTGATAGAAGACATCGTCATAAGGGATCAGAAAGACTCAACACGAAAAGAATCACCTCTGCGTAAAGCAAGTGACGCTGTTGAATTAGATACGACTTTCTTAACCATTGAAGAAGTGGTTAATAAAATTATAGAACTGACCGACAAAAAGGAGATCAATCATGGAGTTTAGAATGTTGAAGGTGGGCCAAATCGTAGAAGGTACCGTCATCAAAGTAGAAGAAAACACAATTTATATCGACGTACAATACACCACAGAAGGTAAGATTCATCTGGACAATTACGATAAACCAGCACCTGAATCGTTTTTTGGCTTAGTCAAAGAAGGCCAAAAAGTTAAAGCAAGAGTTCAGAAAATAACTGATGATCCTGCTCAAATTCTATTATCTCGTTTACCTCTTTTGGTTGAAGAAAAGTTTGAAAAAATCCAAGCTTTAGTTGAATCAGGAGAAATTGTCAAAGCAAAAGTTAGACAAGTCCTTGAAAAAGGATTGGTCCTTTATTATATGGAAAATGAAGTGTTCTTGCCATATAGTCTTTTAGACTATGATTTGGTCAAAGATAAGGAATCTCTTAAGGGTAAAACTTTAGAAATTCAAATCATTGAAGCAACCATTAAAGGCAGAAGTAAACGTGTCGTAGCTTCAAGAAAAGCGATTTTTGAGAAAGAAAGACAAGAAGCATATGAACAACGTCTTCAAGCTAGACAGATTGAACTTGACCAAATTAACACGGGTGATGTACTAAAAGGTGTTGTAGATAAGATTGAAGTTCACGCAGCTACAATTCGTTTTGATCATGTCGTTGGCTTACTCCGTATTTCTCAAGTTAGCCACTACCGTATTGATAAGATTGAAGATGTTTTGACATTAGGTCAGGAAATTGATGTCAAAGTCATTAAAAAAGAAGGTAATCGTCTTGATTTATCAATCAAAGCTTTACAAAAAACACCTTATGAAGAATTTTATGAAGCACATAAAGTCGGAGATCAAATTACCGGTACTGTTTTTCAAAAGCTTCCATTTGGTATTATTGTTGAAGTTGCTAAAGATGTTAGAGGATTACTCCATAAAAATGAATTTTCGTGGAATCCTAGTGACAACTACGAGTCATATGTAAAAATTGGTGACGAAGTCACATTATCAATCATCCAATTAGATCCTAAAAAAGAACGTATTGCACTTTCTAAAAAAGCATCAGAAGATAATCCATGGAAAAATGTTACCTTAAAACGTGGTGATGTTGTCGATGCAGTCGTACAAAGTGTTTCTAAAGAAGGTTTAGTTGTCATGGTTCAAGGTGTATTAGGTGACATTGAAGCTAAAGATTTATCCAATGAAAAAATTGGTAAACCTGAAGATTACTTTGCTGTCGGTGATACAGTAAATGCAGTCGTTACTGAAGCTAATAGAGACACATGGTCACTTAAGCTATCTATTCGCCGTGTGCTTGAAAAAGCTGAACGCGAATCGTTTGAACAATATTTAGAAGATGAAGATACAGAGAAGAATCCAACAATTGGAGACTTATTTGCTCACGACTTCAAAGAAAATAATAACAAAAAGTAGGTTTTATTATGCCTTATAAAGTGGCAATTGTCGGCAGACCAAATGTTGGGAAGTCTAGCCTGTTCAACCGACTTGTTGGAGCTAGATTATCGATTACCGATGATGAAGCAGGTGTGACGAGAGATCGTCTCTATGCACAAGCCGAATGGTTGACGAAGAACTTCAGAGTCATAGATACTGGGGGCATCGACATTGGCGATGCTCCTTTTTTAAACCAAATCAAAGCGCAAGCACAAATAGCGATGGATGAAGCAGATGTCGTTGTTTTTGTCGTTGATGGAAAAACGGGACTTGTCGATGCTGATTATTATATTGCAAAATTATTGTATAAATCAGATAAACCAGTTATACTTGCAGTAAATAAAATAGATGATGTCAATCAAATACAAAACATTTATGAGTTTTATGCTCTAGGATTGGGTGAACCAGTAGCTATTAGTAGTCATCATGGTATTGGCATCGGTGACTTATTGGATCAAATCATATCAAATTTCACTGAAGAAGATAAGCCCTATGATGAAGATGTGATTAATTTCTGTGTGGTCGGTAGACCAAATGTTGGCAAATCATCATTGGTCAACACAATTCTTGGAGAAGAACGTGTCATTGTATCAGAGATTTCAGGGACAACTAGAGATGCAATCGATACACAATTTAAAAAAGATAAAAAACAATATGTTGTTATTGATACTGCTGGTATTAAAAAACGCGGGAAAATATATGAGAATACTGATAAATATAGTGTTTTAAGAGCACTTTCAGCGTTAGAAAGATCTGACGTTGCATTACTTGTTTTAGACGGTGAAGAGGGTTTTATCGAACAAGATAAGCATGTTGCAGGTTATATATCCGATTATAACAAAGCTGTGGTAATCGTCGTCAACAAATGGGATGCCATTGAAAAAGATGATAAAACCATGAAAAAAATGGAAGAAAAAATTAGAGAAGAATTCAAGTTCTTAGATTATGCTCAAATCGTTTTTATTTCAGCAAAATATAATGAAAGAGTACATACCATTTTTCCAGCAATCAACCTGGCTTATGAAAACTATCATAAAGAAGTTCAAACAAGCATCATTAATGACTTGATTCAAGATGCGGTAGCAATGAATCCTACACCTATCTTTAATCATGGTAAAGCATCATTTAATTATGTCACTCAGGTTGCTATTAAACCACCTACATTTGCACTGTTTGTAAATAATCCTGATTTTGTGCATTTTAGTTATCTTAGATATTTGAATAATCAAGTAAGAGAGGCCATTGATTTTACAGGAACACCTATTAAATTACTCTTAAGAAAGAAGGCATAATTATGAAACTAGGTATCATTGGTGGAGGAGCGTGGGGAACGACACTCGGTCAAACACTGATTGATAATGGACATGAAGTATTAATTTATGATTTTAATATTCATGCTGTTAATAAAATCAATCAACATTTACATCCTTTTTTTGATACAGTACTTCCTGAATCAGAAAAGGCTACAAGTAATTTAAAAGATGTCATTGACTTTGCTAATTATTATATTTTAAGTGTGCCAACTAAAGCAGTTCGCTCAGTTTTAAAAGAGATGAATGCACTCATCAATAAGAAATCAACTTTTATTAATGTATCAAAAGGTATTGAACCAGAAACATTAAAAAGAGTTAGTGAAATAGTAGAAGAAGAAATTTCTAAAGAACATTTGAACGGATTTGTTGTCTTAACTGGACCCTCACATGCTGAAGAAGTCATTATTAGACAATTAACACTTCTTGTAAGTTCCAGCAAGGATCTTGGTCTCGCTCAGGAAGTTCAAAAGATATTTTCAAATGATCAATATCTGCGTGTTTATACCTCAACTGATTTAATAGGATGTGAATTTGGTGGGGCAGTCAAAAATGCAATTGCTGTCATTTCTGGTGCTTGCACAGGTATGGGTCTAGGTGAAAACGCTAGAGCTGCAGTTATAACAAGAGGCATCATTGAAATCGTTCGTGTCGTTGAGATGATGGGTGGAAAAAGGGATACTGCATTTGGTTTAACTGGTATAGGTGACCTGATTGTAACGGCTTCTTCAGAGAATTCAAGAAACTTTAAAGCAGGTAAAAAAATAGGTCAAGGTATGCCTATTGATCAAATTTATGCTGAACAAAAACAAACTATTGAAGGTATCAGAACGATTGAAGCACTTCATCAATTATCCAAGGTTTATCATATTGATTTACCAATGATCAATGTCGCTTATGAGATCATACAAAATAAGTTAACTGTAGAAGAAGCACTCCCAAAATTGCTCTCTCGTGACCTAAAGAGCGAAGATTTTTAATAAAAATGCTTTATTAAGCCAACAAATCATTATTTTATCGTCTAATTGATTGATATAAATACATTTATTTGGTATAATATAATCACTTTAAGGAGGTAAAAAATGAATAAAACAGAATTAATTGCAATCATTGCAAACAGAGCTCAAGTTACTCAGAAAGTTGCAGAAGATGTCCTTAAATCATTTACGGACACTGTATCTGAAACATTAGGTAGACGTGGTGAAAAAGTTGTTGTTACTGGATTCGGCACATTTGAAGTCAGAAATCGTGTGAAGAGAACCGGAAAGAACCCAAGAACAGGTGAACTTATTACTGTCCCTGAACAAAAATCACCAGCATTTAGAGCAGGAAAATTACTCAAAGAAGCAGTAAAATAATAAAAAAATTGACACTTATCCACGGATAAGTGCTTTTTTTTCCCACAAATATTGTGGAAAAGTTATTATAATTCTTATGATAATATTAAGTTAGAAGGTGGTGATTGACGAGATGAGCATTTTCTTGAAAGCTACTGAAAACGATATAGAATATGTAAAACTTCATTTTACCCATTTAGAAATGGTTGATGAAAAAAAGAAAAGTCTTCTCCATTATGCAGTACTCGGCAGTGCTATGGATGTAATCCATTATTTATTAGATCAGGATATCAATGTCAACATGACAGACCAACACGGTGAAACGCCTCTTTTTGACTGTGCAAGAAAAGGGAAACTTGAAATCGCAAAACTTCTTATTACGCGGTTTGCATCAGTCAATGTCGAAAATAGACAAGGTGAGCTTCCTATCCATTTTGCAGCCCATAAAGGTGATATGGATATGATTAAGCTTTTGATTGAATCTGGATCATACCTCAATAAAAAAACAGTAGAGGATAAACTTCCTGTTCATTATGCGATTGCAGGTGGGCGTGTGGATGTTATTTCATTCCTACTTAAAGAAAGTAAACAAAATTGGTTTATCAAGGATAGTTATGGCAACACTTTGATGCATCATGCAACAAAGACATCAAGCGTTCAGGTTCTAGATTTATTGTTAAATCAGAATTTGGATCCAAATGCACTGAATGATCAATTTGAAACACCAATATTCAATGCAGTTAGATTTGGAACGATTGAAACCTTAAGATTATTATTAGCAAGTGATGCATATATTGACATCCATAATCGTAGATTTGAATCTCCAATTGATACAGCGATGATTTTTGACAAAGAAGATATTTTGAAGTATTTACAGGAGTATATGATTACGCCTAAATATGAAAGATTGGTTCAAAAACAAGCTTTAGCTTTAGCAGTTTTAAATAGGGATCATGTTTATCTTCGTAAATTAATCGAAAGAGATATTCCAATGAAAAAGGATCGCTTGCAAAAGACAGCGATGGATTATGCAAAGGAATATAATTTAGCACTTTGTATTGGATTACTAAGAAATATTGAAGTTAACGGAAACTAAAAAAAAGATAAGTATAAAATGGATGCACGCTATCAATTGATACGTGCATTTTTTATTTTCTACTATCATATGTTAACTTAATCTTGACACAATGTTATAATGTGATATAATTTTGTCGAACTGACATGATATCAAGGAATATATTAACAAAACTTTCCTTTAGACAAGCATTTTATGTTTGTCTTTTTCATTGGTTAAAGGAGTGCTCACATGCCTAAAATCGGACTTAGAAATATTAAAACAGCGATAGCTTTGGCAATTGTAATGCTTATCAATTTATTACTGACCATCATTAATCCTGAATTTGCTAATTCCTGGTATTCACCATTTTTTGCAGGGATTGCTGCTGCATACTCGATGCAGAGCAAGCAATCATCTAGTTTTAAATTAGCTCAAATACGTTCATTTGGATCTTTGATAGGTGGAACTACAGGTATGATTCTCATTTTGCTATATGAGGCATTTTTAAGTGAAATCCTCATTGCATCATATGGTGAAATTTGGAATTTGGCAATATTATATGCAATCGTTGGTTTACTTGTCATTCCCCTGATATACTTTTTAGTAACAACTCAAAAAACTGATTTTATCTTTGTTGCTCTTCTAACTTATTTGAGTGTGACAATTAGCTCTAGAAATTTTTTACCAGTCACTGTATTTGCAGTTAATAGAATGGCATCAACAATCATTGGTGTATTGATTACACTATTTGTAAATCATTTTGATCTAAGATTTCATAAGAATAAAAACATATTGTTTGTCACAGGACTTGATGGAACCATTTTAAATCACCAAAAACAATTGACGAGTTTCACAAAGTACAAACTAAATCAGTTAATTGAAAAAGGAGCCAATATTACCATTTCAACAACGAGAACCCCAGCATCACTGACACAAATATTAAAAGATGTTGAATTCACTTTACCGTTAATGATTATGAATGGATCAGTTGTATTTGATTTAAACAATGAATCTTATCATCATATTAAGACCATATCCAAACATGCACGACAAGGACTAGATACATTGTTAGAAAAAGAAGATAAGAATGCATTTGTCTATAATATCACTGAGGGTATGCTATCCATATATCACCACCCATTTAAAAATGAGGGTGAGAAGAAATTCTTTGATGAAAGAAAACACGATTATTTTCAAAATCATATCAAAGGAAAACTTTCTCAGGACGATGATGCAGTCTTTTATATCATCATTGATAGAATTGATGAAATCAAAAGAATGGAAAGCAAAATCAAAAACTCCACATTTTATAAAGATATAACCATCAATATCTATCCTTATGATTTATTACCACGCTATTACTTCCTAAAAATAAACAGTATTAATGCATCAAAAGCTATTGCACTCAAAGAGTTTTTATCCACCCATCAAGAAGACACAGTCATTTCTGTGGGCAGCAAATCATTTGATATTCCGATGATGAAATCATCTGATTTTGCTTATGCTACTGCAAGTGCTGATGAAGAAGTCAAAGCAATAGCTCATCATGTTTTTGAGGTTGATGATCCGGATGTCATCATGAAAGAGTTTCAAAAATTGTTCTATCATAAGAATGTAAAACAATATTTAGAAAAGAAAAAAGTCGTTTAGACTTTTTTATTTTTTTCTGAGATGTAGTTTTTAAAAAATAACTTTGGTTGTCTCTTAACATCCATAATCCCCCAATGTTTTTCAGGTTCATTTGGATTGCTTGAGCCCTTCCAGGGTTCATCAAAAGCTTCAAAGACGAACATAGTGATTTTATTTTTGTTACTCCAGTCAAAAACTTGTGTCAAATACTCTTTTTGACCAGCTTCATTTGCTTCAGCTTGATTCATTTTATCATCTGCACATGTCGTCCAACCATATTCAGTAAAAATGATTTGTTTATTTGGATATGCCTTCTGATTTTTTTCATAATCAGAAACTGTTGCTTCAAATGCCTTGTCTAGTGGAACTCTAATCCAAAGAGGATAAGAGTGAATACTAATAAAATCAACTTCTTTTGCTATTTCTTTTCCATTTTTTAACCAATAGAAAGCTCCTTCACAAAAAGTGACAGGACAATTTAACTTTGACTTTAAATATTTAGCATGAGCCGCAATTGTCTCTGGAGCAACAAGATTATGATGCCATTCAGAAGTGCACTCATTACCCACAGCTGCTGCAAGAACTATCTTAGGATATTTATTAACTAAAGACGCTAAAAGATCTAATTGCTCATAATTTTTGACTTTATTAACAGCAATTTCCTCATCAGAATGCAATCCGCCCCAAGAGCAATTTGGATTAGAAATTTCTCCTCCTGGTTCTACACCTATCATAACTTTAAGAGGTATATGGTTTTCTTCAATGACCTGAAGCACTGTTTGTGCATGTTGATATGGATCATACATTCTAATATAATCAAAATGCTTAGATAGTAATTTTAAATCAAATAAAACTTCTTCATAGCTAGGATAAACATGTGAACCAGGGCTTTGGTTTTCCCTATAGCCAGAATAACAAACTGCTTTACCAAATGGTATCATATAAAAATCTCCTCGTTAGAAAAAGTATAGTAGTGCGACAATTGATATCAGATTTGAAAGAATATGAACACTGATTGGAGCGATAATATTCTTGTTGTTTTGTAGATAAATGAACCCAAAGACAAATCCCATTGTGAAATAGGATAAACCATTAACAAGCGCTTCTAATATTGAAGCTTCGCCAATCAAATGGATAGAGCCGAAAATGATGGATGAAACAACTAATGCAAATTTATCATTTTTAAACAATCCGAATATGGACTTTCTAAAAATGAGTTCTTCAACGATTGGACCCATCACAACTGCTGATAGTATCATAAAGATAGCACCAGAAGAATTAAGAGATCTCATAATCGTTATTTGGTTAACTGCTTCAGATTGAGCAATACCAAATATATTGGATAAGAAATTCGAAGCATAATTTGAAAATACATTCCCAATAATAATATAAACATATCCAATAGCAATCATTGGAATCCAGCGAATACCTCTGACCTTAAATTCATTAAAGTCACCAACAAAATCAATCTTAAGCATAAAGAAAATTGTTGGAAGTAATATGAGATAGACCGAGAAATTTAAAATCGAATAACCTAAATCTGAAAATTCTGTTACTGGTCCTTCAATTTCATAATAATCAGCACCAAAGAAATAGGGTAATGTTTGATTTTTACCTGCATAAATATTAATGAGTCTTTCTCCACCATCCCAAGTTAATATTGTCATATCTTGAATGATTTCCAAGAACACTTCAGTTTTTAAAGTGATAACTCCTGTAACCTGATCAACATTAAGCATGAGCTCTTCATAATATGGATTTGCAGTATTAACCAAAACTGCATATCCAATATAAGTATCGATGCTACGAACGTAGCCATCATAGGGTTCATGATACTCTTGATAGATAGCCTCAGACATAATTGCAATACCATCAACATCATAGGCAATTTGTTCAAGTATCAGTTCTGACTCGGTGTAAGTAACTTGAAGTTCAGGTACATTTTGGATTGCTGCATACAAGACCCCAACAATAACAAACATGACAATGAAGTATATAAAAATGGCAGACAAGTATATTCCTTTACGATCGGGTTTATATTTATCTGGCTTTTTTGGTTTTAATTCGTCCTTAAATAAATCTTCAAATTGGATAATTTCTTTTTCTTCGTCCATATTAATCACCTTGTTTTATTATAACGTAATTCACTGTGAATTGATACATATGTTTGTAAAAATGTGATAATATAGAATAGAAAATACTATCAATAAAAAAAGGATATTATAATGACTGATCTAATCATAGCAAGCCAAAATGTCCATAAGATTAGAGAACTAAGTGCTATTTTTAATCACAAAGGCATCCATTTGATTTCCTTAAAAGAGTTAAATGACAACGATGATGTGATTGAAGATGGTCATTCTTTTTTGGAAAATGCAATAATAAAGGCAAGCTACTTCGCAAAAAAATATCAAAAGCCTGTCATTGCTGATGATTCAGGATTAGTAATTCATGCACTAGATGGCAGACCTGGTATCTATTCTGCAAGGTATTCTGGTGGTGATGACCATCAAAATAACCTCAAAGTCTTGAAAGAGATGCAGGATAAAGAAAACAGAGATGCTTACTTCGTATCTGTGATTGTTTTATGTTATCCTAATGGTGTATACAAAAGCTATGAGGGAAAAGTATTTGGAATAATTGCTATAGAAGAAAAAGGGAAAAATGGATTTGGTTATGATTCCATCTTTTACTATCCTGATTTAGATAAAAATTTTGCAGAGCTAGATTCAGAAATAAAAAACCAAATTTCACATCGTGCTAATGCATTGAAACAGCTTAAGGAGGACATCGATGAAATTATTAATTACAAGTGATGTTCATGGTGATGAAAAAAGACTTCTTGAAGTCATTAAAAAACATAAAGATGTTGACTATCATCTGAATGCTGGAGATATGTGTCTTGATCCAAAGATTTGGGAAAAACATCACATCATTGCTGTAAAAGGCAACAACGATTTTGGCAGTGACCTACCTTATATGCGGTTATTAGATTTCGATGGATTACATATTCTTTTAACTCATGGTCACATTGAACATGTGAAATTCGGAATGGATAGAATTAGATTAAAAGCTAAAGTTAATGAAGTACAAATTGTTATATTTGGCCATACTCATGAAAGATATTTAATGTCTGATGAAGGTATATTATTCATCAATCCAGGTGCATTAGGTGGGTATCATAGAAGCTATGCAATTTATGAGAATCAACAGGTTACATTTTATAATAGCGATTGAAAAACAGTTAAAAAAGGATGGAATTATGCGATTAAGCGATGTCTTAAAATTACCAAAACAACCTCATAGTCTATCAATTATCAAGGATTTTCTAGAACAACCGCTGAGTCATTTAGACTATCAAGCGGCTTTTAGCTATTACTTTGAAATTGCTATTGAACTTCAATTATATAACTTGGTATTTGAAGAAGGAGACAAGGTTTTAAAAGAAATTGAAGTGCAAGCTGATTCTCCATATTATGAAAAAATACTGAGAGAGCTTATACAGGCTTCACTTCATTTAGAGCATTTTGAAAAAGCTAAACAGTACATTGATCAAAGAAGACAGGTTCTTCCGATTCTGAAACAATATTTAGCTGTCCTAGATGAAATTGATTATAAGAAGGCATTAGGATTACCTTATCTAGAAGACTTGATGAAGGTATTAAAAGATGTGATTCCAGATCCAGTAAAGATTTACTGTCTTGAGGAAATGTTTAAGATTTATCGAGATGATCATCAATATGAAATGGCTTTAAATAGCCTTTATGAGCTATATGAGTTTGATCTTGAGAATAAGTATTTTATTGAAGAACTCAAACTTTTAGTTCAACTCAAGAAGTATGATGATGTCATCATGAAATCGATGAAAGCATTAAGACTTAACAGGGAAAATGCTTTAGTGGTTTTAGTTTTACTTGAAGTATATATTGTAAAAGAAGATTACCATAAAGCATCAACTCTTGAAGCTGAATATGAAGAATTAATTGACAAGCAAGATGATATATATAAGAAGAAAGCCTATGAGCTCATCATTGTGTTATATAAAAAAATGGACAATAAGCCATCGCTTGATTTATATCAAAAGAAAAATAAGAGTCTTTTACGTGTATTAGATAAAAAGACTAAAGTTGTTGAGGAAGAAAAACCAGAAATTGTTGTCATTGAGAAAGCTGCGGCTAAAACTGTTAAACATGGTAATATTCTTGAACATTTGGAGTTCAGCCATGATTTGATTCAATTTTCACATTTGATCGATGACAAGCTTATGCTAAGAGATTACTTACGCGTCTTTTTCATGCATGTTGATTCGTTTATAAAAACCAAAGAGTTTATCATCTATCTTCAAGGTGAATCACCTAATCTGTTTCATTATAAAAAAGAGCGTCTTTACGATAAGACCATTATTGAAAGCTTTGTTGAAGAAACAGTTGTTGGTCGAGTATTAAATACTGGTGAAGAAATCTTCGAAGAAACAAAAACAATGAGATGGCCAAAAAATATCATCACCCAAAAGGATTATGAAGAAGATATTAAATTTATTTATACTTACCCACTAGGTGATGAGGGAACTTTCTCAATTTATTTAGATGAAGAAATCAATGATCCCGGAAAGTATTATGATTTATTTAAATTAATGAGTGCCATTTTATATGCTCATATTTTAGATGAAAAGAAATTGAGTAAGCTAAAGAAGGAAAATAGATTTTACAGCAATGTTCTTAATAGTCCAATTCTTGCTTATAGAGAGCATAGCGAACATCGTTCAACCTATAATGATGCAGCACAAGCATTGTTTCATATTGATAAGCATCACCATATGGAATTATTTTTAAGAGACGTTTCCTATGAGCATGTACACATATATAAGGATACAATTCAAAAATTACTTAACAAACCTGGTGAGATTAAAGAAATTTATTACCGGTACCAAGAGAAGCACATCCTAGAAAAGCTATATAGTTTAAAAATAGGAGATGAACATATTATTATGAGTATATTCTTTGACCAGACAAAAGAAGTTGATCAAGCAAAGGAACTTGTCGATAAAGCAACGCTTGACCATGAGACAGGATTATCCAATGATTATGCATTATCTTTAGAAATTGAGGATTTGCTTAAAGATAAGGCAAGTCTTATCTTGATTGAACTCGATCAGAATCTCAAACACATCTATGGTAGTGAGAAAATGGGTCAGTATTTTAAGGAGTTTGCACAGCATACAAAGAAGTTCTTTAATGATGGAAGAACTTACCGATATGACTTTAATCAGATTTTTGTATGTATTCCTTATAATGACATTAGAAGTGTGACTAAAACTGTCAAGGACTATATCAAATACTTAGAGATTTATGAGTCTAAGATTCTCAAATTTGAAAAATTCAATGTCAATATGGGTATCTTAAGATATCCAGTGGTAACTGTTGAAAAACAAATGGATAAGATTTTAAGATATTTAGATATTGCCTTAGAGAAGGCAAAAAGAGAACGCGAAGAAAAATATGAGTTTTTTGTTTTTCGTGATTATGAGGATGAGTTATTTGAACAACAGGTTATTGATCATCTTAATGTTGCTATTGAGACACAAAACTTAGGTTTAATCTTTAATCAAATTACAGATATCAAGAAAAATAGAGTTTGGCAGTATGAAAGCGAACTTGTCATGTTTAACTTAGCAATCGACAATAAATATTTACTTACGATTGCAAAGAAGCGAAACAGATTGGCTGATTTGGAAAGATTCCATATCAAAAAAGTTTGTGAATTTTTGGTTGAATTGGAAAAACAAACTGAAAGACTGATCAAACTTACGATTCCAATCTCTAGAGAAACATTTTTAGATCCAACATTCAATCCTTATGTTCTAGGATTATTTAAACAATATGGTATTCCTTATGAATTTGTGAGATTGAAATGTGATATGGAACTTAGAGCCAATCATTATGCGAATCAGATTCAGGAATTAATTGATCACGGTATTTCTTTAGATACAACTTCTTTGGAAATGGCATTATCTTATCCTTTCAATGCTTTGCATGTGGATTTAAAGAAAGAAAATATCAAATGGAACAGTTATCTTCACAAGATGAAAGAACTTCTTGAGGGGTTTCAAATGGCATTAGTTATCCGTGGTGTAAAGACTAAGGATCAAAAAGAAGCATTGGAACGGCTAGGTGTGATGTACATGGAAGGTAGCATTTATAAACAGTTGCCAGCACCTACATTGATTCAAAAGATTAAGGAGTCATTATGAGTTTAGCGCAGTTGAAGCAATATGTTTCAGCAAGTGAAAAAGATGAGAAAAGCAGTAACGGATATCGCGCGACTGCAGCTTTTATGATGCTGGAAAATGTTGATTTGATGATTGAACGGTACTCAAAAGAAAAGCAAACAGAACAAGGAGCTATCCTTCTTGATGTTTTTGGATTACTTCAAGGTTTTTTTGTAGCAATAGACGCCTTATATGATTTAGCAATAGGATTAACTCAGTACAAATATCATATTAATGTCAATTCCAATGAAACGCTTCGTGAACTCAAGTTCATTAGAAATGATATCGTTGGACATCCTACACACCGGACTTATGAAGATGGTGGTACAGGTTTTTCTATTCTATCACCTGAAAATTTCTCAAAAGATGGCATATCCTATAAAACGTATATCTATGAGAAAAATAAATTTGAAGTGATAACTAAGGACGTCAAATTCGCGCCATTAATTGATGCTTATCATATCGAAAAAGATAAAATCTTATCGGATATTTATGCATTTTTACAAAGAGAAGAAACAAAAACAAATATTCCCGAAAAGATTTATGCTTTGTTTGAAACAGTAAACGATGAAGTGCTAGAAGAAATTAGACAAATGTTCATCAGTGAATATCAACTTGAGGAAGATTCAAATCACCGGTTTTTATGGCGTCTAAAATTAGTTGAGGTTTTGATTCATTGGGAGGAAACAGATCCAGAACTTCAAGAACTCATTTTATACATGAGCAAAATCCAATCAGCTAAGCTATATGCGATAGCTATGGATTTAGAAAAAAGAAAATATAAGGAACTATTTTTTAGCATCCCTCCCATTTTGACAGCCTTTTATAAGTTTGTTAGAAAGCATGAAAAAATAGCATATCCTATACTTAAAAATTTAAATGATCCTAAACATCCATATTTTCAAAGAGATTTGATTGCTTTAATGTCTATGAACCCCAACAAGCAAGTTATGAAATTATTAAGATTGTTCAAAGACACAAAGGATGAATCAAAAATCTATCTCATAGGTTCTATGATGAAGGCATACCGTCCAAGAAATTAGTAATATGAAAATAATTTTTCATTTCCGATAAAACAGATACTTATTTTCTATTTATATTGCAAATATCATCTAATCAAAGTATGATATGAGTGGACTTAAATCCCAATAGACTAAAAAGGAAATGCATTTGATTTCGATCAAATCAAACACGAAATGGACAATATTTTCACATACTATAGAAAACCGAATATCATATCAGAACTAGATCCTGATTTTGTACCTTCAATATTAGGGCACTTAGGATTTATTGATGCTGTAAAGAAATCCAATCACAGTGTTGATGTGAAAATATCAATTGAACGAACACAAGGTCAAAAATCAACCTACCAAACAATTGTGTTTGATGATAGTCAAAATCAATATGAAGCAAATTGCTTTTATATAGAGAGATTAATCAAATCTTTACTATGGATCAAAGGTGGATGGAAAATCATTTATGGTGGCCCTCTTTCTTTAGGAAATTATATTAAAGAAACTTTCTCAAAAAATGGTCTACGAGCATTTGATGTTGCATTTATGAGTCGCATCTATGAAAAAGAATTCATTGTTGAGATTAAAGATATCAAAGATGTTCCAATGACAGAAGAATCTACAAAATCATTAGGAAGACATTTAAATGGATGTCGCATTGGATTTGATGCAGGTGGATCTGATAGAAAAGTATCAGCAGTCATTGATGGTATAGCTATCTATAGTGAAGAAGTTGTTTGGCACCCCAAATTAGAAAGCGATCCTGCATATCATTATCAAGGCATTTTGGAGTCCATGAAAAACGCAGCTTCAAAAATGCCAAGAGTTGATGGTATTGGTGTCAGCGCTGCAGGGGTTTATATTGATAATAAAGCCATGGCAGCATCATTATTTATTAAAGTTCCAATCGATTTATTTAATCAGCAGGTTAAGAATATATTCATCAACGCAGCCAAAGAAATAGGCGATGTACCTATTGAAGTCGCTAACGATGGTGATGTCACAGCACTCGCTGGAGCGATGAGCCTAGAAGCAAATCAAGTCTTAGGGATTGCTATGGGAACCTCTGAAGCTGCTGGATATGTAGATAAAGAAGGCAACATAACAGGTTGGTTGAATGAATTAGCTTTTGTTCCTGCAGATTTCAATAAAGATGCAATGATTGATGAGTGGTCATTAGATTATGGTTGCGGGGTTAAATATTTTTCACAAGATGCAGTCATCAAATTAGCTCCACGTGCAGGTATTAATCTAGATCAAAATCTATCACCTGCGGATCAACTTAAAATCGTTCAAAATCTCGTTGAACAAAATGATGAGAAAGCGATACGTATCTTTGATACGATAGGGATCTATTTGGGTTATAATATTGCCTATTATGCTGAATTTTATGATATCAAACATGTCTTAATTTTGGGGCGAGTCACATCTGGAAAAGGTGGAGATGCCATCTTGAGATATGCAACTAAAGTTTTAGAAACTGAATTTAAAGAATTAGCTCAAAAAATAAAAATATCACTACCGGATGAGAAAAATAAACGTGTTGGTCAATCGATTGCTGCAGCAAGTCTTCCGGAAGTTAAATCAATTAAGTAAAGAGGTGTATTATGAAATTAAACAAACCAACAGCACAATTTTACATTCCTGATCAAGTACCTATTAAAGAAGCTCTTTTTCGAACAACACATATGTCAATTGCAGCACATCAAGATGATTTGGAAATCATGGCTTACGATGGTATCTTGAAATGTTTTGCTCAAGAAAACTTATGGTTTACAGGTGTAGTAGTGACCAATGGATCAGGCTCTGCACGAGATGGCATCTATAAAAACTACACCGATAGCCAAATGATGGAAGTCAGAAAGCTTGAGCAAAAAAAGGCTGCTTATATTGGTGAATTTGGTGCACTTGCTCTTTTGGATTATTCTAGTTCTGAAACCAAAGATCCAAACAATGACCAATTAATCTTAGAGCTCAAGGCATTATTAGAATTAGCACAACCTGGAATTCTATATACGCACAATTTAGCAGACAAACATGATACACATATTGGTGTTACAACAAAAGTCATTCGTGCCATTCGATTAATGGATAAGAAGATAAGACCAAAAGCTGTTTATGGATGTGAAGTTTGGAGAGACTTAGATT
>JAIPGC010000009.1 GCA_021736335.1 Acholeplasmataceae bacterium
TAGAAAACGTTGTCACCAGCTGTGTAAGCATCACCAAAACTAACTACATAAGCAACACCAACTTCACCAGCAGCATCTGCACCACCAAGAGCTAATGTAACATCGCCAGTTTTCTTAGTAGCATCATCGCCAGCATAAATCAATAAACCAGCCCAATCTTCTACAGCAGACATCATAACTGCTTTAACATCAAAACCAGCAACTGATTTACCAACTGTTACTAAAATTGGATCTGGAGAAGCCCATGCTGGACCTGTAGCAGTCCAACCCCAGTGATGGAGACCAAGAGTTTCTTCATAAGTTCCTGCTGGATCATAATATACAACAAGTAAATTAGCATGATCTGGAGAAGCTAAGGTGTATTGTGCACCTGAAGCACCTTGGAAAACATAAACGTGAGTTGTTGTGTCAGCAACAATGACTTCTGCACCTAAATTAACATCACCTGTCAATTTAGCATCCCAGTTAGGACCATCGCCAACCCAATAAACTGCAATAAAACCAACTTCTGTCCCGACTGCAATATCGTTATAATTCCAATATGCACCGAAATCATCAACGCCGTCAGCACGTTTGCCAGCAGCTGTGTCGCCCCAAGCCCATGAGCCTAGGTCGGTATAGTTTTCATCCCAAGCCTTGAAATGAACAACTAAATCCCCATGAGTTGCATCAGCGGCAAAAAGACTTGTTCCCAAGAGACCCGCTAAGGCAGCCACGAAGATTAAAGCTAATAACACTTTCTTCATTTTTTTCCTCCTATAGTTTTAAAGAATGGATTTTCATCCTTTTACTTCTTAATCTTATCATATATATATGAAAAATGTAAACGCTTTAGATTTTAATGCATTGTGCAACCGTTTTCTTTTTGTAATCGCTATCATTTAGGTGAGAACATTTACTTATATCATGTTATATTGTTAATGTGAGGAGGTATTTTATGAAAAAATTTATTATTTTAATGATGATGGTATTCACTTTGCTGGGATTGGGATTAACCACAATAGCAAATGAAATCCCAGATACACTAGTTATACACTATTTTAGATACGATGATACATATACAGATTTCAACATGTGGGTATGGCAATTTGAACCTGTATCACTAGGCGGCATACAGCATGATTTTGATACCTTGCAAAAGGATGAGCATGGTGTCTTCTATGAAATCAATTTGAGCGAAGACTACCCTGATGCTACAGCACTAGGTATTATTATTAAACAAGGTGGTTGGGATGGCTACAGAGAAGTTGGAGGAGATCGTTTTATTGATCTATCTAATATCGAAACAGTTAGTGGTGTCGCACACGCATACTTTGTTGAACAAGATCTACAAATCGGAACATCAGCTGCTGATTTAGCAAACAATATTCCTGATTATCGTGCAAAAATTCTATCTGTTGCATTTGATACTCAAAAACGGATTGCTGCTACTTTAACACATGTACCAGAACTCGGTTTTGAAGTTTATGAAAATGACACTATGGTATTTAACGGTTTATCTACAATAAAAACACTATTGATTACCATACCGTCTGTGGATATATCAAAAACATATACACTCAAGGTCAAATTTACAGCAATTTTAACTGTAGAAAAAGTTGTTTCACTTCAAAATCTATATGACACTCAAGATTTCGAAGATTTGTACACCTATACAGGCACACTAGGTGTTAGTAAGGAAGAGGAATTTACTGTCTTCAGATTATGGGCACCTCTAAGCAGTAGTGTAACACTCAATTTATATCAACAAGGTCATCCAAATTACAATGACTTAGGAGAATTAAACAATGAGTTAACACCTTACCAAACAGAATCACTTTATAAAATAGAAAGTGGTACTTGGGAAGTTAAACTTACTGGTGATTACGATTTCAAATATTACACTTTTAGTGTTAATAATAATGGCATTAGCAATGAAGTTGTTGATCCCTATGCATATTCAACAGGTGTTAATGGCCAAAGAGGTATGATTGTTAACTTCGATGAAGTTAATCCTAATGGTTGGACCTATAATGATCGTCCTAATACCATTACTAATTTAACTGATTATATCATTTATGAACTTCATGTAAGAGACTTAACAACACATGAATCTTGGAATGGAACTGAAAGCTATCGTGGTACTTTTATGGGTCTTACTGAATCTGGTACGACTTACACTTCTGGAGAAACAACAGTTACTACTGGTCTTGACCATTTAGAAGAACTTGGTGTAACTGCAGTTCAATTACTTCCAATCTTTGATTTTGGTTATGTTGATGAAGCTCAAGAATGGAGTAACCCAAATTATCCAAACGCCTTCAACTGGGGTTATATGCCTTATAACTTTAATACTTTGGAAGGTTCATATGCAACCAATCCATTTGATGGTAGAACAAGAATCAATGAATTTAAACAAGCAGTTATGGCACTTCATGATAAAGATATTAGAGTGATTATGGATGTCGTTTATAATCATACAGGCGAATCTTCTTCTTCTAATTTTAATAAGATTGTTCCTGGTTATTATCATCGTTTGACTGCTCAAGGTGGTTTCTATAATGGATCTGGTACAGGTAATGAAACAGCATCAGATCGTGCTATGATGAATAAATTCATGGTTGACTCAGTCCAATTTTGGGCAACTGAATATAATCTTTCAGGATTTAGATTTGATTTGATGGCACTTCATGATGTTGATACAATGAATGATATTCAAGCAATGCTTGAGGATATTGATCCAACACTCATTGTTTATGGTGAACCATGGACAGGTGGAACCTCACCACTTTCAGAATCAATTCGTGCTGATAAAGACAATATCAAAGATTTGAATCTTGTTGGAGCATTTAATGATGTCACACGAGATGCTGTCAAAGGATCTGTATTCCAAGCAAATGAAAAAGGTTGGGTACAAGGTAATGTTACTACCGAAAATGTGCAAGGTATCAAATATGGTATCGTTGGTGGGATTGATTTTCCTGGATTAAATCTGATCAATGCATGGCATTTAAATCCAAATCAGACAATCAATTATGTTACAGCACATGATAATAATACACTTTACGATAAGTTGAAGTTAACAAATGTTAAATCAACAGAAATTGAAGCTGAACAAATTCAAGCTAATGCGATGATACTTACAGCTCAAGGTATTCCATTCTTGCATGCTGGAGTTGATTTTATGAGATCAAAACCTGCTGTAGGTGGAGGATACGATCACAACTCATATGAATCCCCTGATGAGGTCAATCAATTAAGATGGGATAGAAAAGCTTTATATGTCAATGTATTTGAATACTACAAAGCTTTAATTGAAATAAGAAAGACATATTCACACTTCAGAATGGATAATGCGACTGATATACTTGCAAGATTACAATTTGTTGAAGCGAATGCTGGTTTACAAGGTATCGCATTTAAGATTGATGGACTAGATAATGAACCCGATATTTATGTGGTTCATAGTGGTAATCCTACAGGTGGACTTGCACAAGTTGATCTTGAAGCAGGAAAATCTTATAAGTTGTTAACTTATACTGAAGCAACCGATTTAAATGGTATTGAAATAGTCTCAGGTTCAGTCTTTGTTCCTGCACACACTACAGCTATATTAGTTGAAGTAGTTGAAGAATCAATTACCATCATCCTTCCTGAAGTTACAATTTCTAAAGGTAGTGTATTTACTCCATCATCTAATATCACTATCAATAATCCAAGCGCAACCATTTATTATTCCAATTATTTTGATGTCAATGTTCCTGGTAGATATACAGTTACTGTTGCAGTTGTTGAAAGTTATGGACAAGTTAGACATTATTACTTCACACTATATGTTCGTGGAAATACATTTAATGTCATCATTGATGAAACGAATATAGGAGGATAAGACAATGAAAAAATTACTATATGCATTATTCATCTCATTTATCGTTATCGGATTAGCATCTTGCTCAAAGGATAAAGAACCCATTGATATCACTGTTGAGGTTGTTTCTGAAATTATAGTGTCTAATCATATTGAAGTTCATGTTGTTGTTCCAGTTGAAATAACATCAATTGATGAACTTTATGAGATAGCATTAAGTATTGCAAGTCAAACTTATGAAAAACATTTTGAAATGATAGAAACTAATCGTTATATGATGAAAATTGTTTTATATTCATCTTCAGCTGATTATGCAATCGAAGCACCAAGTTATGGCCAAATCCTATTTATAATAAATGATACTGTAACATCCCCAGGATTAACAATTGGTCAAAATGATTTAATTTTTGAATAAAAAAAGACGCTTCTAGCGTCTTCTAAAGGAACCTCGGTTCCTTTTTTTTATGCAAAATACTTCTTTCCATACCTTAGCATGACAATCATTGTTATAATACCCATACCTAGTTGAAAGAAAACTGGGGAGAAAGCTGGTTCGAAAATACCAACGACAAAACTAAGTATTGCCGGTACTGCCATCATGTAGACCAAGAATTTCAAACTATCTACATAAGTAAAGAATTTTGTATATCCAAACCTAAAAAGTTGTAAAACCAAGGAGAGTATCACGAGAAATAAAGCATTCAATGCGATACTTGTTATCGTATTAACTAATAATGTGTAAAGTACAATATATGGGCTAAATGATGATTCTATTGATTGTCCAAATTGCTCATAAAGTAATGCCCGATCGACACCCTCTGATAGATTAAGCTCTAAAAAGCTTTGAGAATAATTAAATCCCTTATAATCATAACCTACCATGCTGGCATTTTCGCCATTCGTATAAATAATGGTCGTTTCTTTAAAAAGAACTTGTTTTTTAGATAAATCGTAATCGGTGCCTTGATAATTAAAGATATAGACGATATCTTGATGCTCATATGTATACTCTGTATCATCAGAACATACAAGCTTAGAGGCTGTTATCCCACACGTTTCAGGCAACACCCAGTCAGGTGTTTCCAATGTAAAGCTTTCTGCAATAAAATTAAGTCTCCAACCTTGTTCTTTGACAATTAAGAAGTTGAGTGGGAAAACATTAATCATGCACAAAATTAAAAAATAGATTACAATCTTCCACATCTTTTCATTAACATGTGTAAACACCTTACTATATTGAAGTGAATATTGTAAAAAGCGAACGAGAAACATTAAATGTAATCCTCAATTCTACTAGGGTCTACTGTAACAATTAAAGAACCATAGGCTGGTATATCAAGTGTTCCATAAAGAATTTCAAGGTATTCAATATCAACTGAATAAGAATCCATGGATAAATTATGCAAAACAAGTACGGCTTGCTCTATATCTTCATACATAAAGTATCTTAGATATCCTTGAATATTTGAAGTATTGTTGACATAAGGCTCAAAATAATTCCCATACATTAAAGCAGGATTATTCTTTCTGATCTCTATCATTTCACGATATTGGTTGAACATTGAATTTTGATCATCTTTTTGATTCAACAAACTTGGTGTTTGATCATTTGACCCATCACTTGGCAACCAAGTGGTTTGATATGTTGCACTACCCCATAAGAAAGGTTGTCTGCGATACTCATCATAAACCGTACCGTATCCAGGTATATTAGATCCCTCATAACGATATCCTTTCATCCCAATCTCATCACCATAATAGATGAATGGACTTCCAGGAAGTGTTAGAAAAACTCTTGCTGCTAATGATAACTTTTCAAATGTGTTATATGTATTAAAACCACCCATGGATGCAACTCGATCCACATCATGATTACCGATGAATGGTGAATCCACAAAATCAGGTTTAATTGATCTAAAATCGTCATATGCTTTCTTCAGGTTTGATGCAAATAAATATCTATTGTTCCCATATCCGATTTTGTCCCAAACATTGCCAGCAACATTGAAATTAAAAACTGAGTCTGATCCAATATAATAATCAGTTAAAAACTCATAATTATAATCGAAAACCTCAGAAACTAAGAAGCTATCTGGATTGATCTCTTTCATGTATTGGTTGAATTCAAAAATCAATAAAGCATTCTCGATGGTTGCATTATTGCCTTCTATCAAATGCTTAGCTGCATCAATTCTAAACCCATGCACACCCATATTCAAGTAGAAACTCATAATATTTTCGACTTCAGCAATGACTTCAGGATTTTCAAAATTTAAATCCTTCATGCCACCAACGAAGCTTTCATATGCATTTCCGTTGTTCCATATATAATAATCGCGATATTGGCTTGATGTACTATTTAGAGCTGATATATACCATGGATGTTGATCGGAAGTATGATTGATGACTAAATCCATAATGATATCAATATTTCTTAATGAAGCTTCATCAACTAGATTCTGAAAGTCCTCTAGTGTTCCGTAATCAGACTCGATGTCATAATAATCAGTAATGCTATATCCATGATAGGAAGGTGAGGGATTGATAGGCATTAGCCAAATTGCTGTTGCACCTAATTCCTCAATGTAATCTAGATTTTGCGTGATGCCATTCAAATCTCCTATGCCATTGCCATCACTATCAGCAAATGATCGCACAAAAATCTCATAATACACATCATTTTGTGGATATATTTGTGATAAGTCAATTGGTTCAATAATGGGATCTTCTTCTTTACAAGCATATAATCCAATCACAAGAAGGATTACTACAAAAATTGAAAATACTTTTTTCATTAGAACCCTCTCTTTCTCATTGATTCGGTCTTGTTCATGAAATTGTTTTTTCCAGTGGGTTTTTCCAAATCAATAACTTTTGTTTTAAATATATAATCATGTACTGTTCTGCCTGATTTATCAGATAATATGAAAAACGAGACGATCATGTAAACACTGAATGTACCTATGCTTAAGATTAATTTGAACATATCTCTTAAAAATACTTTCCATAGTTCTACATCAGATCCATCTAAATTCACAACTCTTATTTTTTGGATTCTTTTACCAAAAGTTTGTCCTTTGGAAAAAATATATGGAACGAAATAAAAGCCTAAAAAGGCTGAGCCACTGACAATATATGGTAATTCTAAAAATACATCTCCTAGAGCCCAAGAAATAATGACAAATAGCATCACTCCTGATGTATCAATTGCGAAGGCTCTAACTCTTTTTTCAAATGAAGGAATCATTTTTGTACCTCACTTTTAGTCTATTATAATTATACCATAAGCATTTTATGAAACCGTTTGCAAACTACTTAAAAAAAAGGCTCAGTGAGCCTTTATTAAATTGATAATTGGTTGATTGTATTTTTGTCTGGAATGAAGAGAGCTATTTCTAATGATGAGATCTGTCCAAGCACAATCGGATTATCCTTGGAGAAAACATCATAACCTGCCTCTTTTTGATTTCTAAGAACTGTTTCTAAAACGTCTCTGATTAAAATACCTGTATCTTCTGAATCTGTTCCATAAATGAATGGGTTGTTTGTTGAGTCGAAAACATAATCGTTTGTTGCAACTTTATATAACACATCATTCTCAAATACCATGTCAGGTTCTCTAGTGCTGTAATAACTGCCATAACTACTATTTTTAAATGCATTGATTTCTGATCCAAATAAGTAGGTTGTCTTAATCTTATTATCAAAGGGGAAAATTTGATAAAGTGTTCCAATAGTGATGATTTGTCCACTTGTAAGCGGTGCTCTTGTTCCCCCTGAATTGTGAAACCCTATGTCACTATCAGATGCTAATCGAATTAACTCAGCCATATAATAAGTCAATGCTGTCGTGCTCATATAAGCTCCATTAGTGATGATTGGCTCAGTGATCAGTGGCTCAACTTGGGTATAATAAGTATCAATAACTGCATCAATATTCGCATTATTTTCATTTAGTCTTGAATCTGATGATCCATTTAAGTTTTCAGCATATGCTTCCGTTACATTTTTTGATCCATCAAGTGTTAAAGTGACCTTCCCTAAAGAAGTGCCATTTGATCCTGATTGGATATATGGCAATCTGACACCTGTTCTTGTAATATATTGGGCATAAGTTGAATGACTATGCCCATTAAAGACTGCATCAACTCTTTGATTTCCTGTTAAAGCACTTATGGATTGATTATAGCCTGAAGATACACCGTTATCATGAATAACAGCAACAACAATATCCACACCTTCAACTGTTCTTAATTGTTCAGCATAATAAGATGTCCAATAGACAGGATTATCAAAATAATATCCTGTGATCTTTGATGTTGCTATGCTATATTCTAATCCTAATCCTATGACACCAATCACACCTATTTTTAAATTACCTTTTTCAATAATCGTATAAGCATCAATATGTTCAGGTCTTGTTGTTGTGCCATCTAAAAAGATATTAGCACCCAATAAAGGAAAATCTGCTTGAATACTATCTGAACTAGGATCTCTAAAATTCTGAATGATATCAAAACCCCAGTCAAATTCATGGTTACCAATGGTAAATGCGTCCATTTGCATTTCATTTAACACATCCATCGTAGATGCTCCATTAAAGTAATTAGATAAAAGTGATCCCTGCAATATGTCTCCCCCACCAATAAATATTGTATTCATTGGGCTGACTAGCTTTTCATTTAAAATGAGGTTCCCAATTCGTGAAAGACCCATCTGATCGTCATCTTCCAAAATAGCACCATGAAAATCATTAATATAATAGATATTGATATGATCAGGGCTATCTAGTTGATCTAAATCCATAACAGTTATTTCTACAGTGATTTGGAATAAATTCCCTGCTTCATCAGAAACGGAATAGATAATATCATAAATGCCTATCGTGTTTAAATCAATATTGCTTATGTCAACAATTATTTGGTCTGTAAGATTCCCATCTTCTGGATCAAATGCAACCAAGCCATCAAGATAATCAGGTTCAGGATCACCAAGATAATAAGTTAAATTTGCTGCACCAAGAATAATCGGTGGTGTGACATCATCTTCTATTATGGTTTCAATCACAATAACCGATATCGTTCTTTTAATCTCATTACCAGATAAATCTGAAACAGTATAAGTCAATGTATAGATGCCTGGTGTTGTTAGATCAACTTGACTTTCATCTATAGAAATAAGATGTGTGATATCACCATCAACTGAGTCACTTGCACTCACACCATCAAGAAAATCAGGTTCTGTTGAACCAATAAAGTATGTAATATCTTTCGTCCCACTAAAATTAGGTGGAACTAAGTCTTTAGCTGTTGTGTCACATCCCATTAAGATTAAAGGTAAAATTAAAAGCATGATCAATATTTTAAGTTTTTTCATATTCAGTCCGTCCTTTGCAAAAGTATTATAACATAGATTAATCATTGGAAACACTATTTATGTTATAATTATTTGGTGAGGTGTCAAGATGAAAAAACAACATAATTTACTTGAGCTGTTTCTTACATTTTTAAAAATTGGTGCTCTAACATTTGGTGGTGGCTATGCCATGATGCCAATTATGCGCAAGGAAGTCGTTGAAAGAAAACAATGGGCTGATGATGATGATATATTAAAAATACTTGTGATATCTGAATCAACACCTGGTGTTTTAGCCGTTAATTCAGCTACTTTTATTGGCTATAAAATTGCTGGTTTCAAAGGCAGTTTGGTAGCTACATTAGGTGTTGTTATACCTTCTTTTATCATAATCTCTTTGATTTCTTTATTTATCGTTCAATTCCAACAATTGACATGGGTAGCATATGCCTTTAGGGGTATACAAGCTGGTGTTGCAGTCTTGATTTTTAAAGCAGCTATCAAATTATCCAAAAAAATACACTTTGATTTATTTGCTATTATCATTTTAGTTTCTTCAATTCTATTTGCTTTATTTTCTGAAATTAGCGTCATCTATGCATTAATGGTTGGTGCTGTTTTAGGTATTATATATGGTTCTCTTATCCAACTTAAGGAGGTAAAAGCTGATGATACTCACACTTCTTAACCTCTTTTGGATGTTTTTTAAAATCGGATTATTCACTTTTGGTGGTGGATATGCGATGATTCCATTGATTCGTGATGAACTTGTAGGTGGTGGATATATATCTGCTGATGCTCTCATCAATTTCATTGGAATCAGTGAATCAACTCCTGGACCTGTTGCAGTCAATATGGCAACATTCATTGGGTTCAGTCAATTTCAAAATGAAAGTATCTTCTATGCTTTATTTGGTGCTTTTGCTACTACTTTAGGTGTGATCCTTCCTTCATTCATTATTATTTTACTTATTGCCAGCTTGGGCAGTAAATTTCTCCAAAGCAAAATTGTCAATCACGCTTTTCTTGGACTCAAACCTGTCGTGATAGGACTAATCATCAGTGTATCAGCTGCACTTATGGTTCGTGCAGCACTTCCTAATATTGACTTTGAAAACTTAATTTTTGATTTTTCTCAGTTTAATTACAAGGGATTAATTATTTTGATCATCGTAGGTGCAATAACCCTATTCTATAAAAAAATGTCTCCCATCAAAATCATCCTACTTTCAGCTATTTTAGGGATGCTGATTTATGGATTGATACCCTAGGTGAATGATGAAAGATCTTAGTTGGATTCAAAATAACTTAATCGCACATCGAGGTTTGTATTCTAAAGATCAAAGCATTCCTGAAAACTCTATAGCTTCTTTTAAGCGAGCTATGGATAAAGGTTATTCTATTGAATTTGATGTCAATGTTTTAAAAGATGGAACTGTGCTTGTCTTTCATGATTATAACTTTAATAGAATCTGCAATGACTCAAGAGAACTCAAAGATGTCACCTATGATCAATGCAAACATCTTACATTATTTGATACTGATGAACTCATACCTACATTGTCTCAAACACTTAATCTTGTGAGTGGGCAAGTCCCTTTACTGATTGAACTTAAACCACATGGAGATGTCATTCTGTTATGTGAATCATTTATGAAAACGATGATGGATTATCAAGGTGTATGGGCTGTCTTCTCGTTTCATCCGAAAGTTGTTAGCTGGTTCAAAAAAAATTATCCTGACGTTATAAGAGGACAAATATCAGAATACTTTAAAAACGATAAAGATATGAATCCAATAGCAAAACACCTCATGAAAACAATGTTCTTTAATCGCTTTACTAAGCCAGATTTCATCAGTTATGGTATCTATGATATGCCTAATAAATATTTGAATCGATCCATGAAAAAAGGCATAACTGTTATCAGCTATGCCGCAAGATCTCAACAAGATTTTGATTTCGTAAAAAGTCATTATCATAATACAGTCTTTGAATTCTTTGAACCAAAAATATAGGGCACTTCATATGAAGTACCCTTTTTTTATTAATCCATATCTACATCAAAGCTTTCAAGAAGTGTCTTCTTCTCAGCCTTTGAATCTCCATGTTTTGTGAAAAACATTGTAATGAATGCTAATGCTACAAAGAATGTTGCATATGGGAACAGCATCTTTTGATGGATGGTATCCATTAAGAACCCAGATAATATAGGTGTTACAATTTGTGCAGCCATTGAGAAGGAATAATAATATCCAGTGTATCTACCTACATTTGAACCTTTAGCAAGCTCAACAACCATTGGATATGAGTTAACATTGATTGTTGCCCAACCAACACCTGTCAAACCAAATACAATATACATAATCCATCCTGTATCATGGCTTAAGAAGAATACTGAACCAAAACACAATGTCAATAAAACAATACCAAATAAGATTGTTTTTCTACGACCAAATTTAGTAGACAAAATGCCAATTGGAATGAATGCGATAATCGCTGTCACATTAGCAATTAATAAAGGAATCGTAAATGATGCTAGTTGTAAAATCTTAGGAGCATAATCTGAAACCTTAGTCATTACAGCATTATAACCCATGAACCATAAGAATACAGAGAATAAAATTAAATATAATGATAGTTTCTTATCCTTCGGTAAGTCGTTTGCTTCATTGATATCATCTTCTTCTTCAATCAAACCCCATTTGACATCATCAGCAACACGTTGCTCAACCAATTTAGGTTCTTTTACTTTCCATAAGAAGATTGCTAAAACGATAAGCATGACGATACCCACTGTTACAAAAGCCATGGTGTAATGAACATAAGACTTTCCACCTAAACCATAAAGTGTCAATATAATGAGTGCGGTAACACCAGCAGCAGCTCCCATCAGATTGATAACAGCATTTGCTTTACTTCTTAAAGGTTTCATTGTCACATCAGGCATCAAAGCAACTGCTGGAGATCTAAAGATTGACATGAAAACAAGAGCAATTAATAATACTAAAACAAAGATAATGAAATTGAAAGGATTTGCTACAGTAACTTCCCAAGCTAAATCACTTAAATAAACGTTATAATATCCATCTAAATATGATAAATCACTAACTTCAAGTGAACCTGTCGTTCTACCATCTAAAATCAAATTGATTTTGTCAAGAACTTTGGTTTCCCAAGTTGCATAGCGTTCAGCAGTAATTGTTCCACTTGATTGAGCAGCAGTTCTTTCGGTTGTCATCTGATCAACTAGTGTTACCCAATAGTCAATTTCTAGACGATCCACTGCATCATCGTGATTAGCCTCATATAATTCAATAATTGTGTTAGTTTCTTCAATACGGGTTGTTTGCACGCTATCCATATAAGATAATCCCATGAATGCAAATGCAGCGACAACAGTACCTACTATAACATAAGGTGTGCGTCTACCTAGTTTTCGATTAGACTTATCAGATAAAGCACCAAAAAGTGGTAACATGAATAAAGCTAATACATTATCTAATGCCATGACAACACCAGACCATGTCTGATTCAAACCAAACTTGTCAATTAGAATTTTAGTTATAATTGAATCATAGGTTTGCCAAAAAATTGTGATAATAAAGAATGCTAAACCAATATAAAACGTCTTTTTATAATCTAGTTTCATTTTTTCACCCTAATCTCTCATTTTTTTTACCGCTTAAAAATATTATAACATGTTTTGTTTTATATCAATATATTGATTTGAAATTCAATCTATCTTTATAATTAATGAACGATGACTCAAAAAAAAGGCCCAAGATATTGGGCCTTAAACTTAAATCGAATCAAATCCTAAAGCAAGTGCTTTTTGGTTTATTGGTATCATGTCAACTTTCTTTTTTCCTAAGAAATGCTTCAAGGATTCAAGAATCACTTCTTCTTTAAAGATGTTAACCTTTTTTAAATATGCACCAAGCATAACCATGTTAGCTACTTGAGGTTTATCAAGCGATAATGCTATATCACTCATGGGAACTGGAAATACATGAATATCTGAATCTATAACATCATTTTTTATGAGTGATGAATTATAAAACAAATTTCCACCAGTTTTGATCTTCTTACCAAATTTTGTTAAAGATGGCTCATTAAAGATTAGGCAATCATCTGATTTCTGAAAAACTGGAGAATAAATTGGTTGGTCGCTAATGGTGATTGAACAATTAGCTGTTCCACCTCTTGTTTCTGGACCATATGTAGGAACCCAAAGACTATAAAGACCTTGAGTATTTGCTGCATGTGCTAATAATTGACCAGTAAGCATCACACCTTGACCACCAAAACCTGAAATTCTAATCGTTCTGATCATGGCTTCATCACATCCTTGTAGACTCCAAGTGGAAAGATTGGAAGCATATGCTCTTTAGACCAATCTAAAGCTTCTCTTGGTTTCATACCCCAATTGACAGGACATGTGGAAATGACTTCAATTAAAGTGAAGCCTTTGTTTTCCATTTGATAGGTGAATGCCTTGGTAATTGCTTTTTTAGTTTTCTTGATATTAGCTATATCATGCATTGATGTTCTTTCAACATAAGCAGCACCATCTATTTGAGAAAATATCTCTGAAATTTTCATAGGATTGCCATGCTGAGCAAAGGTACGACCATCTTGTGATGTCGTTGTTTTTTGACCAATTAAAGTCGTTGGAGCCATTTGACCACCAGTCATACCATAAGTTGCATTATTTGCCATAATGACTGTGATATTTTCTCCACGATTTGCAGCATGAATGGTTTCCGCTATACCAATGGATGCAAGATCTCCATCACCTTGATATGTGAAAACGATGCGATCAGGTAATACTCGTTTGATTCCAGTTGCAGTTGCACATGCTCTTCCATGTGGAACTTGCTGGAAATCAGTATTGATATATTCATAACTAAAAACAGAACATCCAACAGAAGCTAGACCAATTGTTTTACCCAAAATGCCTAATTCTTCAAGAACTTCAGCAACAAGTTTATGGAGCATACCATGTGTGCATCCTGGACAATAATGCGTATGGACATCAGTCAAACCTTTAGTTCGTTCGTACTTAATCATTTAGTCCACCACCTTTTCATCAAAATGAAGAATTGCTTCTACGATTTCTTCAGGTTCAGGAACCATACCACCAGCTCTACCATAGAACGCAACTTTATGTCTTCCTTTATTTGCAATTAAGACATCATCTAGCATTTGTCCTAAACTCATTTCTACAACTAAAATGCCTTTACATGTTTTTGGAATCAAATCAAATGCCTTTTTAGGATATGGCCATAATGAGATAGGTCTAATGAGGCCAACATGAATGTTCATGTCAGTTAATGCTTGAATAGCTGATCTTGTGATACGAGCAACAGTACCATAAGCGACAATTACATATTCAGCATGATCCATGTTAATCATCTCATACTGAACTTCATGCTTAATAATTTCATTATATTTTCTTTGCAATGCGAAATTATGTTTTTCTAGGTAGTGAGGATCTAATCCTAGACTGTTAATAATATTTCTTCCTTCATGATAATCCGTTCCAATAGTTGCATATGTTTTTGGCTCTATATGGCGCTTTTTGATTGGTTTATCTAAATCTACAGATTCCATCATTTGTCCGATAAGTCCATCTGCTAATACCATAACAGGATTACGATATTGATCAGCTATATCGAAAGCTTGTTTCATAAGATCGACTGTTTCTTGAATGCTTTCTGGTGCGAGTACTACGACTCTATAGTCACCATTTCCTCCTCCACGTGTCGCTTGAAAATAGTCTGCTTGAGAAGGTTGAATACCTCCTAAACCAGGACCTGCTCTCATGACAGAGACAATGACACAAGGAAGTTCTGAACCAGCAATATAACTGATTCCTTCTTGCTTCAATGCAATCCCAACTGAAGATGAAGATGTCATAACTCTTGCTCCAGCACCTGCTGCACCATAAACCATATTGATGGCTGCAACTTCAGATTCTGCTTGTACAAATATTCTTCCGTTTTCTTTCATCAGTTTTGACATATATTCAGGTATTTCATTTTGAGGTGTAATTGGGTAACCAAAGAATGCATCAAGTCCTGCAGCAATAGCAGCTCTTACAATCGCTTCGTTACCTTTCATAAGTACTTTACTCATGCTCAAACACCTCCACTTTTATGACTGAATCAGGACATATGACAGCACAAAAAGCACATGCAATACATTTGTCCATATCGCTAACGGATATGAGATTATAACCGCTTGAATTGATACGGTCCTTATCTAGGGATAAAATA
Organism: Acholeplasmataceae bacterium; assembly: GCA_021736335.1. GTDB lineage: Bacteria > Bacillota_I > Bacilli_A > Acholeplasmatales > Acholeplasmataceae > Peloplasma. The sequence continues at coordinate 15,482 of JAIPGC010000009.1, forward strand.
TGAACTGGACAAAAAGATATGCATAATTCACATCCTTTGCATGATTCATCATCAAACGTCAATTTTCCCTTTTTCACGACACCACTCCCTATCTTTTTATATAATTATCTTGTATATTGTTAATGGTTTCAATACGTTTTTTAGCAAATACTTTTGCTGCTAACTGTGTATTGATATTTTCTTTTTCAGCAATCTTAAATATTTCAAGTAAACGATCATAAATTTTCTCTATATCTCTTGTTGCACGACCGATATTATACTCTTTCAATTCATGATAAACGTTAATGAGTCCCCCAGCATTAATAACGAAATCTGGTGCATATAAAATATTCATATTTTTAATCATATTTCCGTGAATGTCTTCATCAAGTAATACGTTATTTGCAGTTCCTGCAATAACTTTAGCTTTGATTTGTGGTATCGTGTCATCATTTAAAGAAGCACCAAGTGCACAAGGTGAAAAGACATCAACATCAAGTCCATAAATATCTTTTGGATCAACACAAATGACATCTGGATGTTCTTTCTTTAAACGGTTGATATGCTTTTGATTAATTTCTGCAAAATATATTTTCTTAGCTTTCATTTCTACTAATTTTTTGATCAAGTAATAGCCAGTTTGTCCAGCCCCTTGAACAGCAAATGAATACTTAGAAATATCTTCATCGCCAAACTTATACTGTAAAGCTGCACGAATTCCGTGAAATGCTCCTAGTGAAGTCATAGGCGATGGATTACCTGATTTGCCTTCTAATCCTACAACATAATCAGTTTCCATACTGACATAATCCATGTCCTTTGTGCTAGTGTTTACGTCTTCTGCTGTAATATAGCGGCCATTTAAGCTTTGAACATAACGTCCAAGTGCTCGGAAATAACCTTCGTTCTTAACAACATCTGCATCACCAATAAGAACTGTTTTGCCACCACCAAGATTTAATCCAGCTGCAGCTGCCTTGTAGGTCATGCCTCTTGCAAGTCTTAGACAATCTAAGATTGCATCATCTTCGCATTCATATTTCCAAAGTCTAGTACCACCAAGGGCTGGTCCTAACGTTGTGTTATGAATACACGTAATACCTTTCAAACCTGTCGTTTTGTCATAAAAATATACGATCTGCTCGTATCTGTGCTTTGCCATGTAGTCAAAATGATTAAAGTCACTCATGTGAATCTCCCTTCAATATATTAAAAGCGCTTACATAAACATTATAGCACAGAGATTTTGAGATGTATATGATAATATCATATAATTTAAGTTCATTATAAATAAAAAATAAATCACTTGACATTAACGTAACGTAAAGGTTTATACTTATAGATAGAGGATGTGGTATTTATGAAATATTTAATCAATGAATTAGCAAAATTGGCATCAATTAGTACAAGAACTCTCAGATATTATGATCAAATTGGTCTGTTGCATCCTAGTATTACATCTCCAGCTGGTTATAGATTTTATAGCCGTGAAGAGGTTAATCGCTTGCAACAAATTATGTTTCTCAAAACACTCGATATACCTTTGAAAAATATAAAGGAAATTCTTGATCATCCGGAATTTGATCATCTAGACAATCTCAAAGAACACCTTGAAAAACTTCAATTAAAGAAAAAACAATTGAATGCTATTATATCAACACTTACAGCGACAATTGAAGCAACAGAAAGGAATATAGAAATGAAAGATAAGGATAAATTTGTGGGGTTCAAAAAGACTTTACTTAAAGATAATGATGCTTTATATAAAGATGAAGTTGAGCAAAAATGGGGTAAGAGTAGCTATGAGCAATCAAGAAAAGCTTTTGAGAGCATGTCAGAAACTGAATTTCAGCACTTTAAAGCTTTAGGCGAAAAGATAGTCAGTGAACTCAAAAAGGCTTATGATGCTCAATTAGACTACATGTCCTTGCCTATGCAAAAAGTTGCCAAACTTCATCAAGAATGGATCCAAATGGCATGGGGAAGATATGATGCTGATGCTCATTATCAATTAGTTGAAATGTATGTTGTTGATGAAAGATTTAAAGTTTATTATGATAAAATTCAAGATGGACTAGCTCTTTTGCTGAAAAATGCGGTTCAATACTATTTACTAAAATAAAAAAGGCAATCGCCTTTTTTATTTTTCAAGTGCTGACTGAATATTTTGAATCAGTTTGCCTACATGTAGTCCATCGACTAATCCGTGATGCACCTCTATTGAAAATGGCATGATTAATTTACCATTCACTTCTTCAAACTTTCCCCAAGCTATCTTTGGTATGGAATCAGTTTTATCAATATTATGTGCATGAGAAACTTGTGTATAAGAAGCCCATGGGAAAGTCGTGATATAAACTACATCAAACCGTTCTTCTTCGTTGACATCTAAAAAATGATGACCTTGATCTAAAGACTTTTGTTTAGCTTTTCTTATGAATGTCAACAAATCATCATCCATATTTGAAGTAACAAATTTAAAGAGTTCAGTACCTTCTATGACATCAGTAAATGAAGGGTGAGTTTCATCAAATAAATAAACATCGTCATTGATGATTCGATATCTGAAGTTTTCGATCAGATTCATTTCAGTCATTGCCAAATGAATAAATGACAAGTAAAACGATAATTTTTGACTTTTAATCTTTTTGACGAATTGTGTTACATCCAAAGGAACAGTAATCAAATATCTAGGAACATCAAGATGTTTAAAAAACTCAAAATGCTGACTGCGATCCCACGTGTCAAGATTTACTTTCATCATTTTTACCACCTCTTAAAAAAAGAATTCTTTCTCTTGTAAGATTTTTTACTAATTTACTAAAGAATACTGCATCATATCCATGAACTGTGTTTTTCGTGTCATGCTCAACAACACGAATGCCAGCTTGTCGTAATTTTTTTCCATAGTTGATGCCTTCATCTCTTAAACAATCATAATCAGCAGTTTCAATATATGTTTCTGGTAGTCCTTTAACATCTGCTATGGCTGGTGATGCATATTGAGGCATACCATAATCACCATTTCTCAAATATAGCTTCCACATATCTCGATTAAGATTTGCATTCCACATGGGTGCATCATAATATAATTTCATTGATTCTGTTTCCTGTTTGACATCTAACACCGGATATAAAAGCATTTGCCGTTGAATTTTGGGTCCTTTGCGATCTCTTGCAAGCAAAGCCACAGCAGCTGCAAGATTACCACCAGCACTTTCTCCTGCTACTGATATATCATTAATGTCAATGTTTAGGAAATCCGCATGCTCAACCATCCATAAAAGTGCATGGAAACAATCCTCTAAAGCTGTAGGAAATGGATATTTAGGTGCTAATCTGTAATCAACATAAACTGCTTTATGTCCGGTTTCTAAAATCATATTAGCAACCATACGTTCTTGAACAGGAGTTCCTTGAATTTGAAATCCTCCACCATGTAGATAAAGCAATCCTGGTGCTTTTCCTGTTTGCTTTTTCAATTCATAGACTGACAATCTCACCTTTTGATGTTGATATCCTCTAAAAACAAATCGTTTTTCACGTATTCCCTTTTTTGGTCTTGTAAAAAACATCGTTAATCTAAAAATGAGATTAGCAAAAAACCTTCTCGAATTTGTATATTTTGAGAATTTAAGTGGTTTCAATAAAATCAGTTCTTGATCTATCTCATACTTATTCATAAATCCCCCTATTTTTTGAATAACTGCAAATATTCTTTATATCCTTCTTTTTCCAATTGATTGACTGGTATAAATCGTAATGATGCTGAATTGATACAATATCTAAGACCACCAAGTTCAAGTGGCCCATCTGTAAACAGATGTCCTAAATGACTATCTCCTTTTTTACTTCTTACTTCAGTTCTGTGCATACCAAATGTTCTATCAAGTTTTTGTATCAAGGGTTCTACTGGTTTTGCAAAGCTTGGCCATCCACAACTACTATCAAATTTATCTAAAGATGTAAATAATGGTTCTCCAGATACGATATCTACATATAATCCTTCTTCATGGTAATCCCAAAATGGATTTTCAAAAGGTCTTTCTGTACCATTTTCTTGTGTTACATGAAACTGGAGGGGAGTTAGTTTTTTCTTTAAATCTTCTTTTTTTATCATTTTATTCACCTATATTTAGTGTAACATATTTTAATTAAATATAAACTAGCAACACCTCTTGAAGATGTTGCTAGTCGATGATTTTCTTATTGCGTCATTTGTCTTTTGTATTCTACAATATGGTCGATCAATTTAGAAATCTCTTTTTCTAATAACTCATAACACATCGGCATCATATCAATCAATTGCCTTTTTGCTGCATCCAGCATATAGCTTAACAACCAAACGACTCGCTTACCACTTAAATATGAACATGACCCTTTAAAATAATGTGATGTCTCGATCATTTGCGCTACATTTTTATTCAATATTGACATTTGGATTTTCTTCAAGTCTTTAATGTATTCAATCAAGAAAGAATCAATAACCTCACTGGCGATATCTAAGCTGCCTTCAAATCTAAGCTCGAAATCTTTTTGGTCAAAAACGAACAATTCATCAGGAATTCGTATTTGAGTTGTAGCTTTAACATATTTTCTGAGAATGAGATTAAGGTTTTTTACTCTAATTGGCTTAAAAATAATATCGTTCATTAATGAGGTCTTCATATAATCATAATCATTAAGAAAAGCATTTGCAGTTACTGCGATAATAGGTAATGATTCATAGTTTTTTCCTAAATTACGAATTTTTCTTGTAGTTTCTATACCATCCATATCGGGCATTTGCACATCCATGAAAACCAAATCGAAAACTTCTTTTTTTACTGCGTCAATAGCTTTTAAACCACTACTTACAGATTTTGATCTCATACCTTCTTTTGTTAATATGCTTTCTAACGCAATTCGGTTCAATCTATTATCATCAACAATGAGAGCATATCCATTTAATACTGACTGATTAACAAATTCGTCTTCAGGTTCCAGTGATGGACTACTCATAATATAATTTAATTTTTGATATAGACTATTTCTACTGATTGGATAATCCGTATAAAGATTAATCAAATCCATTTTTTTCTGTTCATTTTGGTATAAAGAGATGACCCATGTGTGATCGTTGCCATATCTTAGTTTGATATCAGAAATCTCATCATCACTAGCAATCTCAGATTCGAAGAAGATAAAATCACATTTGATGGATTTAACGGTTGCTTCTGTAAATGTAGTTAATCCCATCGATTCAAGTAAATCTTTTGAAATAGGTGGGTATTTATTTGATACTATGAGTGCATTGTACTGACCATCAAATGGATACAGGTTTTCTTGAGCAAACTCAATAGGCAATAAGATTTTGATGGTACTACCTTTATGAGGTATGCTTCGTATCGACATGGTCCCGCCTAAAAGTTGAACTAGTTCATAGCTAACAGGTAACCCTAATCCTGATCCATGAAATCGATTGAATCCTCTTTCTTTGTTTTGTTCATATGTATTTTGAAGCTGCATCAATTCTTTTTCATCAAGACCTATACCACTGTCTTCTATTTCTAATTCAAGCATAGGTTTGATCTCATTTTCTACTAAATGAGCTTTGATGTTGATGAACCCTTGATGAGTAAATTTGATCGAATTATTAATAAGATTATGCATGATTTGTCTGATTTTGCGTTGATCACTGATGATATTATGTTTAATCTTATAATCATATTCAAAATTCAATTGAATGCCTTTTTCATCTGTTAATGGTTCTTGTGTGCGATAGATTTTAATGAGTTCTTCTTCTAAATTGAATGCATCATTAAATATTTCCATATGACCTGTTTCAATCTTTGACAAATCAAGAATACCATCTATGATTGATGACATGACATCAACTGATGCTTGTCCTATTTCGATATAGTCTTTTTGCTCAATACTTAAATCTGTTGACCCTAAAAGATAAATCGCATTGTAGATGCCGCCAAGAGGTGTTCTTATGTCATGACTCATTTTATATAAATATTCACCTTGAGATTTATTGTTTTCTTGAATTTGTTCTTCTAATTCGGCAACTTTACTTTCTATTTTGAAATTCATATATTTCTGTGTAATTAGGAGTGCTAACAGTTTTAATACTTGCATCTCTTTTTCGTTCCAATGTCTAGCTTGATTATTGTCCTCGAAGGTTATAAATCCAAAACAAATTTTTTGATGCGTTAAAGGTTGTGATGCAATCGATTTAATGTCTTGAACATTTAAAACATTAAAAAATCGATCATTATGTTTGATTTTACTGATATCATCTATGATAAAAGCTTCATTATTCATGTGATGCATATGAAAATCAGAAGATAAATCAGCGACAGGAATGTTTTTTACATAATCAATTTTAGGTAAAACACCATGATTACACCACTCATAAGTCTTATTAATGATGAATTTAGCAGTAGAGTACTCGTTAATTGAGATTCTACTAAGATTTAGTGACGCACCAACAAACGAAAATACAACTTCCATCTTTTCTTTGAAGTTTTGCTTAATTATATCAGAAAAAAGAGAGACAATTGAGATCATCATGTCTTCAACTGATGGTAATTGTTCTAGATTCATTTTTGGTTTTAAATCTTTTTTTGCCATATTATTCCCTTCAATCAACTATATGTCTATTATAACTTAATATGCCTTTTCAATATCTTAAGTATTGCTTAATTTTCAATTAATAGGAAAAAAGAACCTTTTCTACTTAATAATTGACATGTGATTTAAGTGCAAAAAAAGAAAACCTATGATTTTTATCCTAGATTTTCAATAAAATCATATTTTTTCTCAATCGCTTTAAAGATAAGTATGATGACATAACTAATCAGTAAATAGAATATGGCAGCTAATAAAAATGGTGATAATGTAAAGTCTCTTGAAACGACTTCTTTTACACTACGCATGATATCAGATATTGCAATTACCGTGACAAGAGCTGTATCTTTAATAAGTGTTATCACTTCATTAGTAATCGTTGGAACTTGCTTTCTTATAGCCTGTGGCATAATGATATGTAAATAAGTTTGGAACTTATTTGCTCCCATAACCATTGCTGATTCAATTTGATCTTTTTCAGTGTTTTCAATACCAGCTCTAATGATTTCAGTGAAATAAGCTGTATAGTTCAAGATAAATGCGATATAGGCGACCATCATCCGATCAATTTGAATACCTATTGCTGGCAAAGCATACATGAAGAAAAAAAGTTGAAGCATCAAAGGTGTTCCTCTAAAAAGCCATGTGTAAAAAGAAATCAATCTTTTCAAGAATGGTGAACCTCTATATATGACTGCAGCAATAATACCAAGTGGAAAAGAAACAATCAAAGTAAGAAAGAAAATACTTAATGATACGATTGCTCCATCAATTAAGTATTTTCCTGTTTCAATGAAATAACTCATGATAATAAAATGATGTTTTCTCCAAACCAGTCATTTGAAATAATCGCTGCTAATCCATTATCAACCAAAGTCTGTAAAGCTTCATTAATTTGATCTCTAATATTTGTTGATTCTAATCTAAATCCCACGCCATATGTTTCAACACCAAAGTTTTCAGTTGCTACTTGATATAAATTATCCGTTTGACTGATAACATATCTTCCCATGATTTCATCGATCACAACAGCATCAATGGTTCCATTTGATAATTCCAAAAGAGCTGCATTGAAAGTGTCATATTTAACAAATTCATCAAGTTGAGTAAAAATAGAACTTGCCGTAACTGCATCCTCAGATGCACTACTTATTTGCACTCCAACTTTTTTTCCTATCAAATCATTGACAGTATCAATTGTGGAATCCTTCTTGGTGATGATAATTTGACTATTACCCAAATATGCACTTGAAAATGACATTTCTTCTAATCTTGATTCAGTGATGGTCAACCCATTCCAAATCATATCGATTGTTCCAGCATTAAGCTCTAAAACCTTTGAGTCCCAATCTATCGGTTGAAATCTAACTTCAACACCTAATAGTTCTCCAACAGCTTTAGCTAGATCCACATCAAAACCAACAAGATTACCATCATTGTCTCTAAATCCCATTGGAGCAAATGTATCATCTAATCCAACAATGATATAACCTCTTTCTTCAATTTCTTCCCATGTGTTTGGGATTTCGTTCTTTTGACAACCGATTAATACAAATACAGTCAATAATAAAATCAATAAACCAGATAATTTTTTCATTTAATTCACCTCTGCTCATATTGTACTTTATCACTTTAGTATTGTAAAGCGTTAAATTAATGAAAACGTTATCTAAAAAAAAAGAATGAGGGGACTCATTCTTATTGTGCGAATCTATGAGCAATAGAACTTGCTGCTGCTGCTGAAATTGCTCCTACAATATCATCTAAAAATGTATTGCACTTACCAACTTCTTTTCCTTCTTTGTCTAAAATGCCTATAATTCCAGGTTTAGTCTTATCGACATAACCAAAATTGGTGAATCCTATTGATCCATATACATTGACAATCGCTAGAGCAAGAACTTCATCAATGCCATATAAACCATAATCAGATAACAACATTTCAGATAGTGGTTCAGAAAGTAATCCTTTCTCAGCTAACTCATCGAGTTCTAATCCTGTTAATACAGCATTTTGAACTTCACGCTTCATAATGACCTTTTTGACATGCTCGAGACATAAATCGAAGGTTAGTTTAGGTAAATACTTGATTTGAAGATCTAAAGTGATTTGTGCCATATCTTCAAGTCTCACACCTCTTGCTTCTAATCTTTCAACAACGATATCATATCGCTTCACATCATTCATACGGTTTTCTTCTTTATATTTTTCTATCATAGGAACCTCCAAGATTCTCTTTTTCGTTTTTAGTGTAGTATCATTATACATGATTTCATATCGTTTTCAAATAGGAAAACAAAAAATAAAAAAAGTGCATTTGAGTGCACTCTATTTTTGATTTTTCTTATAATCTTCTAAACGAGGAATAATCAAATGATACCCTTCTGCACCATATAATAAAGACTTATTAACTCTACTTATGGTCGCAGTTGAAGCATGTGTTTCTTCAACTATGACATGATAAGGTGTTTTTTGATTGAGCAGTTTAGCCACTTTTATGCGCTGTGCCATATCCATAACTTCTTTAACTGTGCATAAGTCTTCAAATAGGCGATAGCATTCTTCTTTATTTTCTAATTTTAGAATCGCTTCAAATAGCAATTCAATATCGTTGGAAGCAAACTTTGATTGATAGGACATTCTTTCACCTCATTTTGTAAATTATTATACCATTATTAAGCCTTTATGTGCGTAATATCATCATTTTATCATTAGGCAGATAAATATACGCATCAATTTCTAAATCACTTCTACCAATTGTATAATCACTTGATAATATTTGAGCACCACTTGCAAGTGCGTCATCATAATCCTGTTGACGATACACTAAATCAGCATCAATACGTGTACGAACGATATATCCTTGGTTCACCAATTGACTGATTGCTGATACATCAGGATCATTATGAACGATAAAAGATGCATATGATTGGCTCGTTTGATCTGGATAAATGCCTATAAACATAGGAAGACTAGCTAATGATGAATCAATTTCATAATAGGTTTGAGTAAAACTACCTGGGTGCAACACAAAGATGACTTTTCCAAGAAGTGATGATACACTTGGCCATCCAGTTGTTTGAACCGTTTCGTTTAAAGTCTTTCCATTTTCAAGCATGTCATTTGGAGTAAACAGTCGATCTCCCAACTTAGTTTCAATTAAAGTATTCAGATTCTTGAGTTGATCTGACCCTATATTTTGAAGTGCATGATCCAAGATCATCCAATCATCTTTGATTTCCATTAAGATGATGATAGGTATATGATTAGGATTATTTTCAGAAAATAACGCAATCTCATCTAAAGCTAGAGAGAACAATGGTGCAACACTACTGTTATCTACCAAAGGCACATGAGTTAGCATGAACTCTGTTTTACGTAGTCTTAGATCAATTTCCATGCTGCGAATGCCAGCTTCGAATTGTTCTGTAAAGTTTTTATATCCATATTTGAAACCTTCAGCTTCTTCTTTGGTTGAACCAAGTCCAATAAAGAACTTCCCAAGGGTAGTTCCATATTTTTTATAGCTGTTATGTGAAGCGAGTATTCTGATATCATTGAGTTTGATGCTAGTATCAGAAGGATTAAAATCAGTAAACAAGGTATCATCTATAGCATCAAATTCTGGTGATTCATAATACGTTTCTAACTGATTGAGATGTTTTGTTTGTATGCGTATGTCCGCTAATTTCACAGCATAAAATCTAACAACTAGTGCAACAAACAAAATAATGACAGTTAAGATGAGTATTAAAATAATCTTAATGGCTTTTAGCATGTTTATAGCCTCTTTTCTGAATATGATTCATAAGCTTGTTTGATTGACTCTGATGATCAATTGTTTAATTTCATCTTTCATCCGCTTGTTGATTGGATAAATTGAGTCGATATAGTTCAGCATGACTTCCGCTGATAAACCAATGTTTTTATATCCTGACAGCATTTTATTCAATTGCTTTGAAAAATCTGGATAATGCTTTTCAAATCTTCTTTCAACGCCAAATGCATCTTCATAGATAGGTGATTCTGTTTCATAATGATGAACAATGCTTAATATTCTGTTCAAGGCATAAGATTCTATGTATATATACCCTGATAATCTTTCACCTCTTAATGTGCGCAACAAACCTACATAAATATTAGTCAGTGCTTCATTGATTGCAAAATCGATATCATCATTTTTAATTTTTGGAATTTGCCCCTTCATTTTTGTTAAGTCATCATATTGGTATGTTTCTTTTTTCCAAATTAATCTACCATTAGGTTGTGTCACCGAGGGCATGTCACTTTGACCAAACACAGCAAATTCTCCATAAATACCGTCTTCAAACAAAATTTTGAATCCATCTTTTGTATTCTTAAACTGGTATGCTAAAGGAAATGTTTCACTTAGCCAAGATAAATCATCGATGTATTTTTGTTTATACTCATCTTCAACAATGACAAAAAAATCCAAATCGGAAAATTCATCTGCCCTATCTCTTTCAACACCCACTGAACCTAGTGCCAATAATGCTAAGGTATGCTTTTCTTTAGATAATGTTACTGCTAAATCCTCAAGTCTTTGAAATAGTCTTTTTTCTTTCAAAATAACACCTCATTACTATTATAAGATGAATGAAGCAATATTCCAAGTATTGACTCTAAAATTAAAAAAAGCACTGAGTGCTTTTATTTTTCATAGATGAATTGCCAGGAAATGCCAAACTTATCGACTAACCGCCCATATAATTCACTAAAAAACTGTGGTCCTAGTTCTATATTGATTTGAGCTCCAATTTTGAGCTTATTCCATGCGTTAGTCATCGCTTTCTTATCATCAGTGCATATTGCGAGTGAAAAATTATTACCCTTAACTACTTCTCTTCCAAAATCTTTTGGACTGTCTGATAGCATGATGCGACTACCAAATAATTCTATTTCAGCATGCATAATCAGATTTTTTATGGATTCAGGTAAGGGGTTATTTTCATCCTCTGGAGCATCACTCATCTTCATAATTTCAAGTACTTTTAAGTCGAAAACTTGCTTATAAAATTCAATTGCTGACTCTGTCTGATTCTCAAATACAATGTATCCAATCACTGACATAATATCCCTTCTTTCTATTCAATTATAATTCGAGTTATCAAAATAATAAAGCAATATGAAAAAAAACCAAAAAATCACTTTTGGTTTTTATGATTAATTAACATGCGATACTTGGCATAAACTTCCTTTGTCGCTTGCTCCCAAGTAACATATAAATCTTTAAATGCTTGTTGAGCTACTTTATGATACAGTTTTGTATCCTTCATGATTTCCATAATCTTTTGAGCATATAATTGCGGATCGTTTTCTGATAAGAAACCATTAACATTTTCGGCTACTGTATCTGCTGTTGCTGCACCTTTAAGAAATAGTGTAGGTGTTTTTTGACTTGAAGCTTCAATTTGCACCAGTGAACTTGAATCATAAAGGGACGGAAATAGGAACAAATGTGCGAGTTTATAATAACTTGCTAGTTCTACTCTATCCATGATTTTTCCTGCAAAATGAACATAATCAACCAAACCATATTTTTTTATCATATGCTTCATTTCATTTTCATGAGGTCCACTACCGACGAATATCATCTTAAATTGATAACCCTTAAGCTTCAATCTATAAAGTGATTGAATTGTAAAATCCAAGTTCTTTAAAGCATCAAGTCTGCCTACATATAAGAATATCTTATCATTTGCTGAAATCTGATATTTCTTTTTTAAGGTCTCAATCTTTGATTCATCAGAAAAAGGCATAAGATCTGTTGCATTCAATTGTACTTTAGGTATTTGTGTTGCTCCATATTCTGCAAATATTTGTGCAACCTTATGATTAACAGCCCAACATTCATCACATTTGTTAAATGTATGCATGATTTCTTTAATGGCTATTTCTGATAATATTTCACTCTTGGTTCGTGTATAAAAATCTTTTTTATATTGACTATGGAGTGTAGCAACTACTGGTACATTATTTTCCTTTGCATATGCAATTCCAGCTCTACCTAACCCAAATGGGGAATGAATATGAACGATATCTAACTTAGAGTTCTTTAGTACTTTCTTAAACTTGAAGTCAAAAAATGGTATCGATAAGTCATAGTCTGTAAAAGGTACTTTGATATATTTGCTTCTGACAACTTGATATGGAAAATGATCCACATATTTTCTATCTCTTGATCCAGGTGCAAACACGATAACATGTGCATGTTGCATTAATTGTTTGGCGTAGTTATCAACAACGACAACAACACCGTCAACCATAGGATAAAACACATCGATAAACAAACCAATAGTTATTTTTTTATCTTCTGTCATTTTTATTACTTCCTATCCAAAGAATCTTCCTGTGGTAAATGCCTTTGTATTCAATGTCATTTTACCACCATTTTCTGCTTGCTGATAGGCTTTGATTAATTGTGTAACATCATGGTATTTTTCAATTGTGAAATCAAGTCTCAAAGTATTAATGTTTGCGTCTCTTAATTCTGCAATATGTTCAATTAGATTTAGAGCTTTAGAATTCAATATTCGAATATTACAATTCCCATCGTTGATAAGTGGCAATTTCATACCCATTCGGTCCTGAAGATAATACTGATTGATCTCGCACAAATGACAATCTTTTTTAGTTCTATATGTTTTTGCTATTGGACAATATTTTGAAATCATTAAATCGATGTGCCCATAGACAACAAGTTCTAAATTTGGTTTTTTTTGAAATTTCTTTTCATACAAGTTTGAAAACTTTAGAATTCTTTCTTTAGATAATTCTGGTGATAATGTTACTCTTATTGCTCGAAATTTCGATAATAAATGAGCTGAGTATATGTTTGTCACATTTAAAAACTCATTGGTGATTACTTCGTGATTATTTTTGTATAAACTACCAATCTCATTGATAACACTCAAAGAATGTATGATTGATTTAGGATAAAATTGAATACGTTTCATAGAAGGAATCATCTGTCGGCCATTATATCTTTCGACTTTGATCAAATCATCATAATAAATTGTTTTCATGTTCCGGTCAATGGCAGCACTCAATTGCTCCTCATTTGTTACTTTTACAACAAGCTCAAATGTTTGATGCTCAAATCCTGAGGGACCAAAATCAATATCATTATTGATGTTATATTGATGTCTTTTTACTCTTAAACTTGTAAGTTTAGATAGTGCTTCTCTTCTTAATTCATTAATAACTTTGATAGGAATAAAAGCAAATCCATCAGTATCCACACGAAGGGATAAAAAATAAAATGGTGTGTTTCCTAATTTTGAGATCTGCTCAATGATTTGAGATTCAGAAACTGCGGATTTATCAGCTTTTTGAATGATTTCCTTTGATTCAACTTCTACAGAGAACTCTCCATCATTAATCTCAAGTATCATCTTCTTTAGTGCATGTGCTTTGACATAGCAAGTTAGACCAATTGTTTTGTAGTTTTCATTCAAATAAATAGATAGATCATGTTCAAGTTCTATATCAAGTGTTTTTACAACCAAACTTCCTTTTGACACCGTTTCAGGCACATCAAGTGAAATGATATCACCTGCTTCAGCATGTTGTATCAATTTACTTCCAAGTAAAATACGCGATACTTGATTGCCATAATCAGTTTCACCAATGATTCGATAGCCATCATTGACACTCAAATGGTCAGACAATTGAATCGTTGCTCTATGATTCTGGTAGTTAATAACGGTTCCTATTGGAACACCAAGATGATTTGGGCGAAACTGATTATTGATGAGATTTGGTTCTTCTTCAAAAATGTATCCTTTAGTATATTCTCTATTAAACACACGTTTCAATCGATCAATTTCAGCTTGAAATTTCATTTTTAATTGATTTTGATAACTATCAATAGCTTTTCTATACGACAAAACAGATTGAATTACATATTCCGGTTTACGCATCCGACCTTCAATTTTGAAAGAATCAACACCAGCTTCAATGAGTAAATCAATATATTCTAGTGTCATTAAATCTTTTGTTGATAATAAATAGCTTTGATCACTGATGGCTTGATCCTCTTTAAACAATCGATAGTTTAATCTGCATGGTTGAGCACATTCTCCTCGATTACCAGAACGACCTCCAAGCATAGAACTCATTAAACAGTTTCCTGAATAACTAACACATAGCGCACCATGAACAAAAACCTCTAGTTCAATATCAACAGTTTTTCTGATGTGTTTAATGATGGAAAGGGGTGTTTCCCTTGCCATAACGATTCTTTTTACTCCAAGCTCCTTTAGGAATTTGACTTGATTGATATTATGAATATTCATTTGTGTTGAAGCATGAATTTCAACTGAAGGATATCTTTTAATCAATAAATCCATCATCCCTAGGTCTTGAACAATCAATGCATCCACATCATTTTCCACTAACATATCAGTAAAGCTTATAAGTTCTTCAACCTCATCATCAAAAATGAGCGTGTTGATGGTCACATACACAAAAACGCCACGCAAATGTGCGTAGCGAATGGCATCGATAAGACTTTCATCATCAAAGTTATTAGAGAATGCTCTTGCTCCAAATCTTTTTCCTGCTAGATAAACAGCATTTGCACCTGCATTAATTGCTCCTATAAGAGATTCTAGATTGCCTGCTGGTGCTAATAATTCGATACTTTTCATATGTGATGTCACCTCGTTACTGACGTCATATATTATACCAAAAATTAACAGAAAAATGATGAAATTGATGAAAAATATTAATATTAAAATTTAAACTTAATTTGTGTCAACTCTTCAGAGTATTCCCATAGTTTTTTTGCATCAATGATACTGTATGATACTTTGCTTGATGCAACAGATACACCTTTTTTTATATAATGTCCTGACATGGAATTATATTCATTTTTAGTAGCAACATCAATCATAAAACCTGCTGGATATAAAGGATTAGTTCCTTTATTCATCCTAGAATTCCATATGGCATAAGCAAGACCATTGGTTCTTTTAAGTCCTAGTTCTGTCTTGACTAATCCCGGATCAATCGCATAGATCTTGATATCATTGAAATGTCTTGAGAATTCTTTAACAAAAAGGACATTATAGAGTTTTGAACGTTTATAACTCTTTAAAATATTGTAAAGCTTTTGAGATTGGATGTTTTTCCAGTTGATGGATGCCCAATAATGCGAAAGAGAACTTACAACTAAGATTCTTGGATCACTGCTTTTCTTAAGACATGGAATCATATGATAAGTTAAAAGGAAAACAGCCAAATGATTAATTGCAAATGTGACTTCGTTACCATCCTCATTTAAATGACGTCCTGAAGATACAATACCAGCAATATTCATCAAAATATCGATTTTTCCGTGATATTTATCATCAATCAACTCTTTCAAATCTTTGGCTGCTAAATTAACTTGTCTGTTATCAGAAAGATCTCCAAGGACAAAATCAAGATTTGCATGTTTTGTTAATGCTTGAAACTCATTTTTAACTGCATCAATCTTTTCAGTATTTCTGCCTAAACCTACGACATGAATCCCTTCCTTAAGAAGCAACTCAACGACTGCTTTACCTATACCAGAAGTTGCTCCGGTTACAACTGCGACTTTACTCATATGTGACCTCCGTTAAATCATTCTAATTTTAAAGTTCTATCTGTTTAAAGAAATAGGGGATAACGGTCACCATATTAATGACTAAGATGACCATAAATGCAAGTAATCCACCGACTGTGATTGCCAAATATAATGAATATAAGATAGGAACAATTAATAAAGCGTTCCATAATAAATTTTGTGATAATGCGATATGAAGTGCCACTTTATGCTTAACAAATGTCATAACATACAAGCTTATTGTACCAAATAATGCTGGAACAAAGAATAGAAAGCTAGCTCCACTTAAAGCAAAACCCGTTAAAATAGCAAACAACAGATTAGTAAAAATTCCAGAAATCATAAAAGCTTTCTTGTTTTCATCACTTTTGACAAATTTCTTATATAAGAAACCAAGTGATACAATTGTTGCTAGCAAGATTAACAAGGTTATGAGTTCCGTATTTTGCATTCTCACATAAGTAATGGAAAATGGAACTCGACCAATAAATGCTATCAGTTTTGCAAGATATAAACCGATGATTGCATAAATAGCAACCAATCCAAAAATGATGCCAAAATATCGAATGATAGGTATCATTTTAGTTTCCTTTTTCACGATCAAATATGCAGTAATGCCTAAAAAGAATGCTAATAAGGCAAAATGAAAGATTTGCATCGTTGATTCACGATATGTCACTAAAACGTTAGGTAATATCGTGAAAAACACTTGATTCTGATTACCAACAAAATAATCAACATCACTATATGTACTATCATAAACGAATGCTTCAACTAATGGAACGATTTGTGAACCATAATGTTGAATGCTTGATAAGTTGATATTATTATAATTGTCATTTGGCGTGTGATAATAATATAGATCATCTAATACAGCAAAATTGATGCCTTGCTTATCAACTTCTAAAAATTCTGTAAAATCAGTTAAATTGGGCATGACCGTATATACTGCAGTTGCTAAACTATATGTCACTGGCAATTCTGCTTTTTTATAGAAATCAATAACAAGTTCATTGTTTGAGCTTGTTTCAAACATGTAGGCTGGTCCTTCATTGCCTCTTGCTTCAATATTGATGATAAACCCTATCTTATCCATGAAAGGTTCTGTAGCAGCCATATAAGCTCCATATAAACCAGTCTCTTCTGCATCAGTCATTAATATATAAATACTATTTGTAAGTGATATATCACCATATAATCGAGCAATTTCAAGTAATGTAGCAATTGCATAACCATCATCAGCGGCACCATAAGATCTACCTAACTCACCATCTCTGCCGACATGCCCTCTAGAATCATAGTGACCAACAAGCAATATACCGGTTTCTGATGAACCTGGAATAACTGCAAGTAAATTTTTGATATCATAATCGGTACCTTCTCCTAATTCAAGGCTGGTATAGTTCATTTCAGTAACATTAGCAGCTCCAACATACATCTCTAGTTGATCTTTTAAGTACAATCTTACTTCTTCATGTGCTATCGGATCAAAAACTGAATGTGGTTCTCTAGATAACACTTCAATATATTCTGCTGCATATGCAGCACTAAATGTATCATCATTTTTTCCAATTGGTACTGGAGTATTTAATACAAACATGCTTAAAATAACGCTTAATAATAAGACGC
>JAIPGC010000010.1 GCA_021736335.1 Acholeplasmataceae bacterium
ATGTTTTGTTTGTTAATAGCTCTTATCTTTTTTTTCTTACTTTTGATACACTCATCATCATTCAGTTTTCAAAGACCTTCTTGCTCGCCTATTCTTGCGCGCTTATTCATTCTATCATTATAAAATAACCTTGTCAATACTTTTTTAAGGAAATAAAAACTTATTTTAAGGTTGATAGAACGTTTGCTCCAATTTTTAGGGCGACCTTTATCATTCTATCTTATATAGCCTATAAAGTCAATACTTTTGATTATAAAAAAAAGAATTCCTTAAAATATATATTTTAGGTGTATTCTTATGAACATATTTTAGCTCTTAAATTATATGTTATTAGACCTGTTAAGTCTATTTAGACAGGAAATTCAAAGTATCTCTTTCTATATATAAAGACTATAGCTCAATATAGTGGATATTTTTGTAACGATATATCTCGCGGTATAACTCGAGGAAAAAGATATATAAACCAGCTTGATAGATCATATAAAAGAATGGCAAAACTGTCTCAGAAATAGATGGAGACGATTGTGTGGTGAAGATCGTGATAAAGGAGATGACTAAAAACGCTAAACAATAGAGTCCAATAACTGAAATTAAAACAAATCCCTTAATTCTCAATGCATCCATTTCTTCATCTTTGAATTGGAGTATACACATGCTAAATACACTAAATTTGATCATTAAAATAAGTGCTGATAAAAGTCCAATACCTGAAATGATTCCAAACTCAATAATAAGAAAATGGAAAAACCCCGCGATGATTGTACCTAATAATAATGACTTAAATTTAACATTATCTTTAAATGTTACGTAAAGACCTACAAGTCCAATAATTAAGGTTAGTTCACCAAATCTAACATATATATCTGAAAAAGGGAAATAACTATTTATTTCCTCAATGTATAAACCGATAAAATTTAAAATATGACTGATGATTCCTAAAATACATGAAACCAGAATAAGCACAATAGAAAATTGCTTCACATGAAATCCCCCAAAACAATATATGTTATATTTTACCATTTTTTTCTTTTATTTAAATAAAAAAGGGATAAATTATCCCTTAATTAGTCTAATAATGTCATTATAAGTCACAAATACAAATAGACCCATGAGTAATAAAAACATAACGTTATTGATTGTATTTTCAATTTTTCGATTCAACTGTTTCTTAGTTACTGCTTCAATACCTAAAAATACGAGTCTTCCTCCATCTAAAGCAGGGATTGGCAATAGGTTTAATAAACCAATATTGATGCTTAAGAATCCTGTAAAACCTATCAATGCAATGATACCTTGACTGGTCGTGCTACTTACTAATGAGAAGATCCCAATTGGTCCTGATAAATCACCAATACCAACATCTTCATGTGTATTGAATAGTAAACCAATCGTATTAAATACTTGCATCATATTCTTGTAAAAAGTCTTAAATGGATAAGTTAACGTATAGCCTATATTAAACTGTGATTCAGGTGTGATACCAATCTGATAAATGATTGGTTGATAGCCTAATTTAGTCAAAGCATTATCACTGATCAGTGTGAATGTTGCTTGTGATTCAACACCTTCTCTTTCGTAGAAAACGGTGATGTCTCCTCTTGTGTTATTTGTAAAAAACAATATGATATCATCCCAAGTATTGATATCGTATTCAAATGAATTAATCTTAAATTTAGTGATTAGATCACCAGACTGCAAGCCCCCATCTGTAGATGCTCTACCAAACGCTTGTCCAATGATAGCTTCACTACTATAAGCCGTATGATTTGCATCAATATTGGCGATTCCAGCCATTTGAATGATGACTGCGATATCTACTTCATCTTCAACCATTTCAATGTTATTATGCAAATATTTGATAGAAATAGTTGAGGAACTATTACTGCTCATCACAAGTGATAAATCATTCCAATCCGTTATTGGAACACCATTGATTTCTATGATTGAATCACCTGAAACTAATCCTATAGTATCAGCAGCTGATCCACTAGATATGTCACCAATGACATTGCTTTCAAGTGTTGGTTTGAATACAAAGAATCCAACAATTAAGAACAATACAAGTGCTAAAATAAAATTCATCAGTGGTCCTGCGAATATCACTAAAAATCTTTGCCAAAGGGTTTTATTTTCAAAACTCTTTTCACTTGGAGTAATCCACATCTCTTTTTTAGGAGCAAACACATATACTGTATCTCTTAGAGCAGGATAAATCTTAGACACACCATCAACTTCTAGTTCAATGAATATTGGGTCAAAATCCTTCCCATATAAATCGTAGGATTTAACAATACCCACAACATCACTTGGCATATCTTTATTTAAAATAATTTGATATATTTTTCCTTGATCATTGACTTTAACACCAATGATTTGATCTTTTTTGATTAAAGCGTCGTTGACACTTTCACCGGCCATTGAAACGTAACCACCAATAGGAATACTTCTGATTGAGTAAACTGTTTCGCCTTTTCTTTTTTGATAGACTACAGGTCCCATACCAATCGCAAATTCATGGCATAAAATGCCAGCTCTTTTTGCAAAATAGAAATGACCGAATTCGTGTATTAAAATGATAACTCCTAGAACCAGGAGGAAGATGATGATATTGAGTATGAGCATGTGTTACCTCTTTTCATAAGTTTTTCGTATCATTTCTTGAATGTAATCATCAGTTTCAATGATTTGATCAAGACTAGGATGATCTATATTTTTAAATTTGTTAACTGTTTGAATAACAATATTTTCAATCTCTAAAAATGATATTTGATCTGTTAAGAATAATTTAACAGCTATTTCGTTTGCAGCATTCATTACCGTAGGTAATAATCCACCTTTTTTCCCGACTTGATAAGCAAGTTCTAATAATGGAAATCTTTGAAAATCCATAGGTTTAAAACTTAAATTTGTTAATTCAAGATGTCTTTCATATGCTCTGCGCTCTGGATAGAAAAGTGCATATGCAATAGGTATTTTCATATCTGAAATACTTAGGCTTGCTTTGATCGTGCCATCAATGAAATAGATGAGACCATGAACCATACTTTCTTGATGCAATATAGTTTCAATTTGATCATAAGGTAATCCAAATAAATGATGAGCTTCAATAACTTCTAAACCTTTGTTCATCATGGTTGCACTATCTATAGTTATTTTATCGCCCATTTGCCAATTTGGGTGCATTAACGCATCTTTTTTTGTCACTTGGCTCAATGCTTCTCTTGAAAGGTTTCTAAAAGCACCACCGCTTGCAGTAATGACAATCTTTTTAACAGAAGAAAGTTCTTCTCCATTTAGTACTTGCCATAATGCACTATGCTCACTGTCAATTGGATATAACTTAACTTGATATTCTTTAACTAATTGATTAACTATCTCTCCAGCCATGACAAGTGTTTCTTTATTTGCTAAAGCAATATCTTTACCACTTCTGATAGCAGCAACCGTTGGTTTTAGTCCTGCTGATCCTGATAATGCATTAACTAGAATGCCAGGTTTAGGATATTCTGCAAGTCTGATTAATCCAGAGTCTCCAATAACGAACTTGATATTTGGGTATTTATTTTCATAATCTCTTAGATTGGAGGAATCTCTTAAACATACAAGTTCAACTGAAAAATGATTTAAAATTTCGTGATTAAGTTGATGGCTATTCCCTAGTGAAATACCAATCAAATGAAAAGCATTCTGATTTTCCTTAAGCACTTCTAAGGTCTGACGACCAATAGAGCCTGCGGCACCAAGAATATAAATATTTTTCATAATATGACCATAGCTGGGAAGAATCGATAAATCAATAAGAACACAGCAGTTAAAAACATAGCAACAAACAATGCAGAATCAAATCGATCTAACAATCCACCATGTCCTGGTAAAATCGTACCGAAATCTTTGATATTATATGTTCTTTTTAATCTAGATGCTACTAAATCACCAATTTGTGCAAAAACACTTGAAAGGAAAGTTACAGGAACAATAATGAATCCTTGAACCCATATTGGCAGGTTTTCACCAAGACTTGAGAAATTTTCAAGTAAAGTCTTTTCACCACCAGCATTTAAAAAGCTTCCCATCCATGATGTTGGTGTAAAGACAAATCCATAGAATAAGGCAAATGAAGAGGCAATAAGAGTCGCAAATATCGTCCCTGCAATCGCACCTTCCCAAGACTTCTTAGGACTTATATGTGGAGCAAGTTTATGCTTGCCGAATTTCATACCAAACAAATAAGCAAATATATCTGTTGCTGCTGTTATTAAAAGTAGATAAACGATGAAACGAACACCTAAAAATCTTAAGATAACAATAGATGCAGCACCTAAACCAACATAATTGATGACCATCAAAGCTTTACCAACGTCTTCACCATTGAAATCTTTAAACAAGACAAGAAAACTGAGTAATATGATTGTAAATAGTGGAATTGTGATACTTAAAACACCATTTGCTTCTAATGGATTGTGTTCAACAGCACCTAGTACACCACCAACACTTGCAAAAGTTCCAAGTGTCAATAAGACAATACCTAATCTTGCCCAAAATTGAAATTTCTTTTTTGTTTCATACATGCGTATCATTTCTAATGCTGCAATCACAACAAAAATCATCATGAAGATCTGAAAGACCTCAAGAAGATTTGGAATTGTAAAAACTGGTATTAATATGACTGAGAGCACAATGCCCGTGACTAAACGATCTTTCATGCTAAACCTCCAAAACGCCGCTGTCTATCTTGATAACTTTTTAGTGCTTTTTTTAATTCTTTTTCTGAGAAAGCTGGCCAATGAACCTTTGTAAAATAAAATTCAGCATACGATGCTTGCCATAAAAGAAAATTTGACAATCTTTGTTCTCCACTTGTGCGAATTAACAAATCTATTGGCTCTTTAACCATAAGGTTTGCTTCTATGGATTTTATTGTTATAGGTTTTTCTGATAGATTTGCTGCTCTTACGATTTCATCGTATGAACCATAATCTGCAGCAATTGTTAGTTCAAATCCTTGATGGGATTTGGTTTCATCTTCGATGATATTGATGACTTCAAGAAGTTCCTTTGAAAAACGATCTCTTCTACCTACAAAAGTGATTTTGTAATCAATTTCAGATATGCGTTCACGATTTTCATGAAACATTTCAATCGGTTTCGTCATCAAATAATTGACTTCATCCTCAGGGCGCTTCCAATTTTCTGTAGAAAATGCATAGACAGTAAGCTTCTTAATGCCTAAATTTTTTGCAGCTTTAGCTATAGTAAAAAGATTCCTTCCGCCTTGATAATGACCAAAGGATCTTGGTTGTCTGTATTTTTTTGCCCATCTTCCATTTCCATCGAGTATGATTGCAACATGTGCTGGTATCATTTTTTCATTCATTCTAGTTCACCTTAATACATTATACTCTATTTGCTCTATATTTTAAATATTTACAATATTTTAACACATTTCGACAAAAAAAGGCACAAAGCCTTTTAATGTTGTTTAAGTTTTATATTTTTAGTAGTTCTTCTGACTTTTCTTTGACGACTTCATCGACATGTTTAACATATGTATTTGTCAATTCTTGAATATCTTCGAGATAACCTTTTTCATCATCTTCTGATAGCTCAAGTCTCTTGATATGCTCATTGCCATCACGTCTAACATTTCTGACACCAACTTTGCCGTGCTCACCATGTCTTTCAACATCTTTAACGAGCTCTTTTCTTCTTTGCTCAGTTAAAGCTGGAAGAATGAGTCTGATACCGACGCCATCATTAATAGGATTCAATCCTAAATCTGATGCGTGAATGGCATGTTCGATGCTCTTTAGTGTGGACTTATCGAAAGGTTTGATGAAAAGTTGATTACCTTCAACAGCTGAAATTGATGAGATCTGTTTGAGTGGCGTGTCTACACCATAATAGTTAATTGCGATTTTATCTAAAAGAGCAGGATTTGCTCTTCCTGTACGAATACTGGCGAGTTCTCTTCTTAGAACTTCAACAGTTTTCGACATGTGATCTTCGACTTCCATTAAAATTAAATCTGCTTGTTCACTCATATGTTTAAACCTCCCATTTAACGAGAGTCCCTATTGGTTCTCCCAATACAGCTTTCTTAATATTTCCATGTTCATTCATATTGAACACCAAAATGTCGATTTTATTTTCACGACAAATGGATGCTGCAGTAGAATCCATGACATCTAGTTTTTGTTGTAAGACTTGATCTTGTGATACATTTGAGAACATGATAGCATCCTTATGTTTTCTTGGATCTTTATCATAAACACCTTCAACACCATTTTTAGCCATCAAGATGATATCAGCATTGAGTTCAGCCGCACGAAGTGCTGCTGCAGTGTCTGTTGAAAAGAATGGTGAACCTGTTCCTCCGGAAAAGATTAATACCCTTCCTTTTTCAAAATGTCTCATGGCTCTTCTTCTGATATATGGTTCAGCAACAGCTGCAACAGGTAATACTGTCATAACTCTAGTTGGAACTTCTACAGATTCTAAAGCATCCTGAAGCGCTAAACCATTCATGATGGTTCCTAGCATACCCATGTAATCAGCTTGTGCACGATCCATGCCTAATTCTTCTCCAGTTTTTCCTCGCCATAGGTTACCAGCACCTACAACAATTCCTACCTGGACTCCAAGTAAGTATAATTCTTTGATTTCGGTGGCAATGCCTTTCACAGTTGTAGGATGAATTCCGTATGTTCCATTACCTTTCAATGCTTCTCCACTAAGTTTTAAAATAACTCTTTGGTACATCTATGCCACACCCCTTTAATTTTTATTTACGTACTTGAGCAGCTACTTCAGCTGCGAAATCTTCTTCTTTCTTTTCAATACCTTCTCCAACTTCTAAACGAATAAAGCTAAGAACTGATGTTTGATTTGATTTCAAGTATGCACTTACCTTAACTTCAGGGTCTTTAACAAATCCTTGGTCAACCAAGCAAATGTCTTGTAAGTACTTGTTAACACGTCCAAGAACCATTTTTTCTACGATATTAGCAGGTTTGCCTTCTAATAAAGCTTGTTGAGTTAAAATGTGTTTTTCGTGTTCTAATAATTCTTGATCGACTTGTGTACGGTCAAGGAATAATGGTTTTTGTGCTGCAATATGCATAGCAATATCTTTAGCTACTTCTGGTTTGTCACTTGATAAAACTGCAAGGACTGCAATACGTCCTCCCATATGCTTGTAGTATCCAAAACCTTGTTCATCACTTTTTACAACTCTAGTCACGCGTCTTAGTGATAATTTTTCACCGATAGTCGCAGTAGCATCTGCTAAGATAAGTTCTAAAGTTTTACCTTCTGTTTCAAGTGCAAGTGATTCTTCAGTAGTTGTTGCTTTTGAATCTAATATTGTTTGTCCAACTTTATTGAGTAAATCTAAGAATTTTTCGTTTTTAGCAACAAAATCTGTTTCTGAATTTAATTCATAAATCACAGCTTCATTACCTTCAACAACAACATTACATAATCCTTCAGCTGCGATTCTTCCAGCTTTTTTAGCTGCTTTAGCAATACCTTTTTCTCTAAGGTAATCAATTGCTGCTTCAATGTCTCCATCTGTATGTGTTAACGCACCTTTGCAGTCCATCATGCCTGCTCCAGTTCTTTCTCTTAATTCTTTAACTAACTGGGCTGTTATAGCCATATATAAATCCTCCTATAGATTTCATTTGTTGTATTTTTTTAAAGATAAAGGGGATAAGTTATCCCCTTTTAGCATTATTTTAGTACGTCAATAAGTTCTGCTTTTTTAAGGGTTGAATAACCGGTAATTCCACGTTCTTTAGCTAATGAACGTAGTTCAGCAACAGTCTTTGCTTCAAGATCATCTGATGCTGTTTCAACTGCAGCAACTTCAACTTTTTCTTCTACTTTAGCTGCTGCGACAACTTCTTTAGCAACGACTTTTTTAACGACAACTTTTTCTTCAGCTGGTTTTTCAACTGCTGGTTCAACAGCCACTTTTTCAGCAACTACTTTTTCTGCAGGAGCTGGTTTTTGATAAGCAGGTCTTGCATTATCTCTTGGCTTATATGCTGGTCTGTCTCTCTTTGGAGGTGCAGAAGTTATAGGTTCATCTTCGAACTTTTCTACAACGCCACCTTGAGCTTCAATAACTGCATTACCCATAACCCAAGCAATTAATTTAACTGCACGGATTGCATCATCATTAGCTGGGATAATATGATCAACATCATCTGGATCACAGTTTGTATCAACGATACCAAATACTGCAATACCTAATTTACGAGCTTCTAAAATCGCATTTCTTTCTTTTCTTGGATCAACAATGAAAATAGCTTCTGGAACTTTTTTCATGTCTTTAATTCCGCCAAGGAATTTTTCCAAACGTTCACGTTCGTGCTTCAATTGTTGAACTTCTTTTTTAGGAAGTTTTTCAAAAATACCATCTGTTTCCATCTTGTAGAGATCATGTAGTCTCTTAATCCGACGACGAATGGTCTTGAAGTTTGTTAAGGTTCCACCTAACCAACGTTGATCAACATAAAATTGACCTGTACGAATAGCTTCTACTTTAACAGCTTCTTGAGCTTGTTTCTTTGTACCGATAAACAGTACCTTACCGCCATCTTGCACGATTTTGAATAGTGCTTGATAAGCCTTCTCGATTTCTTCAGCTGTCTTTTTTAGGTCAATGATATAAATACCATTTCTAGACGTGAAGATGTATGGTGCCATTTTAGGATTCCAACGACGTGTTGCGTGGCCGAAATGTACACCAGATTCCAATAATTGTTTCATTGAAACGACTGCCATAAAATTAAATCCTCCATTTTTGTTTTTTTCTTCTGTACCACTTAAGACTGGCTCACCCGAAGGCACTAGAGCAGTAAACATGGTACATGCTTATTTTCATAGCCTTATTAAATATAACATATTTATATGTCATTTGCAAGTTAATCATTTGTTTTTTGATGATATTTGAATTGAAATCCTATAAACCAAGATATGTTTTGATTATTTTTGTTTTCTTTAGTACTTTTTATAATCCGCTACTTCCAAATCCACCTAAGCGAATGGATCCATCAGTTTCATCATCTGTTGTTTTTTCATACTTTAAAAAAATACCTTGAGCTACACGTTCACCCTTCAATATAGTCACACTCACATTTCTAACATTCATAAGTGAAACCATAAGGTGTCCTTCATTATCTTTGTTGTTATAATAATCTGAATCTACGACACCAACACTATTGCTCATTATTAAGCCTTTTTTTATGGATAGAGATGACCTTGCAAAGATGAATAATGCTTCCGTTTTTGGCATCATTACTTTTAATCCTGTTGGTATCATTTTTATCTCACCTGGTTCGATGACGATATCTTCAATACTTGCCAAATCATATCCAGCACTGCTATCAGTTGCTCTTTTGGGAATGATGACACCTTGGTCTTTATAACGAGTGACTACTTCAAATTTACGCATAAATCTATCTCCTTAAGTTTATTGAGGACCATATTTTCTCTAATGAGAACTGTCTTTAATCCTTTGGTTTGATGTCTTTCATCTTTCATCACTTTACTGTTTTGTTTCATAGCCTCTTCTCTAGATATCCATCTTGGTTCAAGACCATGTACAACTTCTCTTTTTTGTAAATCCTGAGATCCAAATAAGTGGATATGACATAGATAATAGATCGAGGTTTGCATGTAAACATGATCACTACCCTTGATACCATATCTCATCTCTTTTGTTGTGCCACAAGGTTTAATGATTTCTACTTGATCTGCACCTATTTCCTCTTTAAGTTCTCTGATGAGAGCTTCTTCATAAGTTTCATGATCCATGATGCCACCACCAGGAAATGTATAATCATCAAAAAGTTTCGAATAAACCATTAAGAGTTCCTTATTGTCATTTATAATAATTGCTCGAACTGTATTTCTATTTCTGATAGAGCCTTTAGAAACTAATCCTTCTTCTACAATCATTGTTCCAAATGGAATCATTTTTTCACCATCCTTGGATGCGCAGTCTTATATTTTTCTTTGAGCACCTCACTGGATACATGAGTATAAATCTGTGTGGATTTTAAGTGTTCATGACCTAAAAGTTCTTGAACAACTCTCAAATCTGCTCCATGATTTAATAATGTTGTAGCAAATGCATGTCTTAACATATGAGGATGAATTTTAAACGTTTCACCAGATTTTATAATGATTTGTTTTAGGATTAATTGTAACCCGCGAACAGATAAAGGCGTACCTTTGTAGTTAATAAACACTTTTAATTCATGTGATGTAGAGCCTTTTGATAATAAGATAGGTCTTGTATATGTTAAATATTGTTTCAAGTCAATAATTAATTTATCAGTAAGTGGCACATATCGATCTTTTGAGCCTTTTCCATGAATCAATATTTGCTCACGATCTAATTGAATATCTTTAATTGTCATTTCTGTGAGCTCGCTAGCTCTAAGTCCACAACTGAATAGCAAATCCAATAAAATATAGTTTCTAAATCCAAGTGGTTTATGTCTGTCAATAGACTTAAACAGCATATCTATTTCTTCATCTGAAATAATTTGAGGTAGTTTTTTAGGTATTTTTGGTGTTTCTAAAGTGGTAAAAATATTTATGTATATCAACTGATTGGATATCAAATAATCATAAAAAGTTCTAAGTGATGAAATCTTTCTAGCAATTGATTTTTTTGAATACTTGTTTTCGTCTAAATACGACAAAAAATGTCTTCCTAATCGCTCTCTTGTAACATCAAGCAAATCAGAAGCCAGTTCTTCTCTTTCAATAAATGATTGAAAATCATGAATATCTCTTAAATAGCTAATCACTGTGTTTTCAGCATAGTTCTTTTCAATCATCAAGTGGTTTTTGAAATCATCAATATAGGTCATTTGAGTGTCTCCTTATAGAGCAACAAAGCATCAATTGATCGTTTGGCATAGTGTTCTTTTCTCATCTTTTTGGAGTGCTTGAACTCTAGCTGAGGAAATAGTCCTAAGTTTG
Organism: Acholeplasmataceae bacterium; assembly: GCA_021736335.1. Lineage (GTDB taxonomy): Bacteria > Bacillota_I > Bacilli_A > Acholeplasmatales > Acholeplasmataceae > Peloplasma. The sequence continues at coordinate 11,002 of JAIPGC010000010.1, forward strand.
CGTTCATTGGGACAAATGATTGATTAGGCGTTGATATATAATTTGCCATAGCACCCATCATAGTTTCTTTTGGCAATGGTTTTAATTCATTATGAACAATAAGTTGACACATCTGTATAGCTGCATTTAATCCAGAAGCCGCACTTTCAACATATCCTTCAACACCACTGATTTGCCCAGCAAAAAAGATTTTTGGGAATAATCTTGTTTGATAACAATTATTTAAAATTTTGGGGCTTTCAAGATATGTGTTTCGGTGCATGACGCCATATCTTAAAATATTTGCCTGCTCTAACCCTGGTATCATTCTAATGATTCTTTTTTGTTCATCCCATGTGAGATGTGTTTGAAATCCTACAATATTATACATCGATTTAGATGCATCATCTTGTCTTAACTGCACGACAGCAAAAGGTCTCTTCCCACCGTCTTTTTCTAGTCCAACTGGCTTCATTGGGCCATAAAGTAGTGTTTCAAATCCTCTTTCAGCCATGACTTCAAAAGGCATGCAGCCTTCAAATACATTATTTTCAAAATCCTTGATTTGCACTTTCTTAGAATGAATGAGCTCATGATGAAAAGCCTCATATTCTTCTTTTGTCATCGGACAATTGATATATGCCGCTTCACCTTTATCATATCTGCTCTTTAAGTAAGCTATTTCCATATTGATGGATTTTGCTTCAATAATGGGTGCAATCGCATCAAAGAAATGCAAGTGATCCCGATCAAATACTTGGCTAATCTCTTTTGACAATTGATCACTTGCGAGTGGACCTGCACAGATTATAGTATAGCTATCTGTATCAATATGTGTGAATTCTTGATTGATTACCTTTATCTTAGGATGACTCTTGATTTTGTCTTCAATATAAGATGAAAACAACTCACGATCAACAGCTAAACTAGATCCCGCAGGAACACTTGTAGCATGAGCTGCTTTGATGACTAAAGAATCAAATGTCATCATCTCTTCTTTTAACAAACCTACAGCATTATGTATGTCATTAGATCTTAATGAATTCGAACAAACCAGCTCAGCAAAACGTCCTGTTTGATGGGCTGGTGTCATTTTATTTGGTCTCATCTCATAAAGTTCTACTTCAATATTCTGATTGGCAAGATAGTAAGCTGCTTCAACTCCAGCTAATCCGGCTCCAATTACTTTTACCATTTAATCACCATCTTTATTATACCTTATTTGCAGGTTAATTTAATAAAAAAACGTAAGTGGTCTTACGTTTTTTGTGGTTCAAGTGTATACCTTTCGGTAAAGGGTAATAATTTTTTATGCACATCCTTGACAACCATATAAATGATAACTGAGTTAAAAGGAATAAGTCCCATACGTAGCACCAATAAAGCAAGTGTTGTCTGAATATCAAAATGAATATAGAGTGCTAACGTATTACTTAGTGATGCCAAAAAATAAGTTAGAGGAATAACATAAGCAAGCTTGACAGCACTATAACGTTTATGCAAGAAAAGACCGGGAACCAATCCCCAAACAACGGGTGCAAGAACAAACATTGGTAAGTAACCTTGATTTGCAAGTATAACTCCGACACCATCACCAACAACTGCCATGATCACACCATAAAGAGGACCTAAAACAATGCTACCTAAAATGATAGGAACTGCATAAAAAGGTAACCCGAAATTTTGTATTCCAAGTGCATACTTGAAAAATACATCAATCACAACTGATACTGCAGCAAGAGATGCAGCCAAAACAATTTTTTGAAGCTGTTTGTTTCCATTCATGAAAAAAGACCTCCTAGATTTGAGGTCCACTATAATCACTTACAGCGGACGTATTAGAAAACCGCCACTTTCGTGTTCGTTCTAACCATACATCCCACGGTTAGACACTTAACGCTTTCTAATTACTCTGTAATTCTCATTATACAACAATTCATTGATAATATCTCGTAAAAAGAAAAAATTGACAAATCCTGTTTAATTTATAAGGACCAGTCAATTGGTTTTATTTTGTTTACAATTAAAAATGCATTGGTTTTTGAAAAAGGCTTTGAACCAAAAAATCCACGTGAAGCTGATAAAGGTGAAGGGTGAACAGATCTTAAGATCAAGTGTCTTTGACTATCGATGTATTTTGTAAACTTTTGTGCATGCGTTCCCCAAAGAATAAAAACAACAGGTGTCAGTTTGTCATTCACTTTCTTAACAATTTCAAGTGTGAATTCCTCCCATCCCTTTCCTTGATGACTGAGTGGTTTGTGCAACTCAACGGTTAGTGCTGTATTAAGCAGCAATACACCTTGTTGTGCCCAATGTGTCAAATTGCCTGTTTTTGGATATGAAACTTTCATATCATCTACAAGTTCCTTATAAATATTTTTCAAGCTAGGAGGATAAATCCCTTGTTCCACACTAAAAGCTAACCCATGAGCTTGATGATAATTATGATATGGATCTTGACCAATAATAACTACCTTTACTAGGTCATAAGGTGTAAGTTTCAAGCAAGATAATCTGTTTTCTTTGATTGGCAAAATTGTTTTTGTCTGATCTTCTTTTTTTAGAAACTCAACCAATGTCTGAAAATATGGTTTTTTAAGTTCACTCTGAATCAGATCTTCCCATTTCATGCTTTTTTACCTTCACTCAATGCTTTTTTAGTAACCTTGACAACAACAAGAATAATGCCTATGTTCACTACGACAAGCAAAATCATAATTGGATTCCTAAGAACATTTTGCATGACAATCATAATGATTCCAATGTTTGGAATTACAAATTTAACACGGCCTATGATGTCATCATAGGTAAGGTCTGTAGGATCCCCATTTTCATCTACCCAATTGTCATAGGTATCATCTGCTATACCTGCTCCATGTGTTTTATAGATGATATCATCACCATTGACGATGATAGCTGCTAAATAGTGTGTTACTTCTTTTTTGACATATGTGCCATTATTTGCTAAAAGATATGTATAAAATGTGATCGCATCGCCAACCTTGAGATCTTCTTGTTTGACTTTGACATCAACAACAACATCATTAATCATAATATCAGGTTCCATGCTACCTGTTACAATTGTATAAAACTTGAAACCTGTATAATTGATACTCTGTTCTGGGAAAAACTTAGTGACAATAATGAAAAAAAGCATCCAAGTAACAATGAGATAAAAGATAATATTTTTTATGATTGATTTCTTTTTCTTTGCCATTTTGTTCTCCTATGAATGAATAAAATAAACCACATCTACTCGACTGGTTTATTTTCTTTTTTTCTGATATAAAAAATATAGACCATTGAAAATATAACAAAATATGTACCTAAAAGGAAAATATACCCTCTTAAATTTGATGAAATATAAGTTATGATACCTAATAAGCTAGCTTGTTCTAAATAGATTCCTTTGATATCAGAAATCAGAACCGGATTTGATATAACACCATCAAAAGTGGTTTGTGCTGTTCCCTCATCAAAATCTATGCTAACAACCTCTTCAATCCAATTAAGATCAGTTCCAAATCTTCCATAGATAACGACCATATCTCCAATTTTGATATCTTCAGGATTGACTCTTTCAATAAGGACAACATGTGCACGCACGGTTTGTCCAAGATCTTGATCCATCGGAACTGCCAATAGTGTCGTGACCCCATAAGCATTAATTCCTCTATTTTCTGATAATAACGGGATTGATACATAAAAGATGTGTATTATTGCTAAAACTAGTGCAATAAAAAACACTGTTTTCTTATTAAATCTAAATTTTCTTTTATTTTTATGATGAACCTTTGGTATGATTTGATTTAATTGATTTGTAGCTTTTTGCTGGTTTAAAAGCTTAAGTAATTCTTCGGTAGATAAATAATTTGACAAACTGAACACATCCTATGGTTGCTGATCCTCATTTGAGCTCTTTTTAATTTCTTCTTTTTTACTGGCTTTAATAATATAGATTATGGAAATAATAACAACAACATTGACTGAAACTGCTGCTATTCCAAAAGGACTTTTGACAAAATTGATGATTGTGCCTAAAAATGGAATTCTAAACGCATAGGTTCCTAAAATATCCTGATCTGTTAAAGTCCAAACATCAGGAACAGTTCCTCCATTGCGAATCGTTTGAAACACTCTAACACCTTGAAGATTAGTTTCTATTGAATAGATATAATGTGTTACAACTTCTTTAGTTCCGTTATAATCAATATCAGCTTCAAATGTAATAATATCTCCCACTTCAAGTTTATCTAAGTTAGGATTCGTAACAATAATTAAATCATTAACCTTAATGACAGGCTCCATACTTTCAGTAACAACTACATATGGTTTAAACTGAAATATTTTGATTGTCTGACTAGGCAAAACGACCTCAATTAGAATATATGAAATCAATATACCAGCAAAAACATAAAATATAATTGATTTAATATTATTCCAAACATGTTTTTTAGATTGCTTCTCCATGAATCATCACACCTTTATTTTTCATTTTTATTTGCTCTACTTGTTGATAATTATATCATAAACCTATAAAATTATTATCTTTTGTAGAAGAGTTCTTTAAATTTATAAAATAAACTCATAAAATGACGGTTTGTATTGGACGCAAAAATAAATTATTCAATAAAATAAATGCGAAACAAACATCATGTCCATTTCGCATCATTCATTTAAAAAATTATGATAACTAAAACTTAAAAAGTATAGGGTTCCCACCAATTTGAATTAGGTTTACTTAGGCTGGGTGCTTTATTTGCATTATTTGCTTTTGTTGATATCCAAAATGATCCATTGTAAGCTACAATATCACCAATATTATATGTTATTGTTGAATCCCAGGTAAGAATCCAATTTCCAATAGTAGCTGTTCCTGTATCAGTATCAGTATATGATGTGTTACTCCAGTAAGCATATGAATCAGGGACCGTAAATATAGCTGCAAAAATCATGAGCATAACTAATGCATATGTTAATATCTTCTTCTTTATTCTCATGATTTCACCTCACTTTATATTTTAGTTTTTATTTATCGTTTTAAATTATGCGTTTGGAGTTACTGTGAATGTGATATCAAAAGTAACAGCATCATTAATAATTGCATTGTAATCAGTAACATTAGCTGGTGCAGTTAATGTAACTGTAACAGTGACTTCAAGTTGAGTTCCTTCAGTTATAGCTGAACCACTCACTGGTGAGAAAGCAAAATTCAATAAACCAGCAGCTGTTGCATTTGATACATTACCTGCTGAAATCGCAACTGTTCCACCTAATCCTGTATAAGCATTGTCATCCCAATCAACAGTAAATGTATAAACTAATGATGTAACTGGCGATGAACTTACACTATTTCCTACTTCACCAGTTGGAACCAATGTACCTGAACCTGAAGCTGTTAAAGCTGCGGTAACTGTAGCAGTTCTACCTTCACCAATAGTAACTGAAGCTCCAGTTGCTGTATCATTTAAATCAACACTTGACCAATATGCATAAGTGAAGCTTGATACCACTAATGCCAACATAACTAATAAACCAATAACTAATTTCTTTTGTCTCATTTTTTAAATCTCCTTTTTAATTTTCCCTTTTTATTTTTTATTTTTTTAAGCTGTTTTGGGTTGAACTCTAAAGCTTATTGTAAAGCTAATAGTTTCACCATTAATTGCCTCAAATGCTGAAACTGAATCTTCAACATTGATTCTATCTACACCTAAACCTCTATTTAAAGCCTCTTGCTCATCTATAGGTTCAAGCAATCTAACTGTGATGGTTATTGTAACTGTACTATTATATAGTTCATTTACGAAATACCTATCACCGTTTCCAATCTGTATATCCACAAGTTGTTCATAATCTTCGAATCCACCAATTTTAACATCGATAGCTTCTACTATCAAATTCATACTGTTAACCAAGGTCTTATCAACACTTACATCATATTGAAATACTACCTGATCAACCTCTCCTTCAAAGTAAACGTAACCCTCTGGAACTAATTTACCTTCAAAAGCTTGACTTGTTTCTTGTACTACCAGATTTACATCTTCACCTTGAAATTCAATAACTAGATTGGATAATGTTGAGACATCTGTCCAATAAGCGAATGCAGCTGTAGAAGTGAATCCAAGAGCAATCATTAATATGATGATAATAACAATTGGTAAGAATTTTCTTCTTCCCACCTTTTCGCCTCCTTGTTCAAAGTGAAATATCGGTTTCTCTTTCTAACATAAATAAAAAGCCCAACAATAATCAGTATCCTCAATGGATGTCTTTCGACATGCATTAATGACAACTGGCTACCATCTAACAGGCCCTGTAGTTTTGCGTCCCATGATTTCTCAAGGTTTGCCTTTAACATTATTAGGTATAAAACGATATTCCCTAGTATTATAACTCAGTTTAATTGTAAAGTCAACATAAAATGCACTATTCCACCAAATTACTGTCTTAATTATATCAAATAGCTATAAAAAGTCAAAAGAAAAGCACTTCTTCATTTGAAAAAGTGCTGTTTTGTTTTACGTATGCGTATTTTACTTGATTAAACTAGCTAATTTGCTAACTGTACGCACTAATTGTGCAGTATAACTCATTTCATTATCATACCATGCCATAACTTTGACAAGTTGAGTATCCCCGTAATTCACGATTTGAGTTGTATTTGCATCATATAATGATCCAAATTTTGAACCAATAACATCTGCTGATACGATTGGATCAGATACATAAGCTAATGTTTCGTTTGCTGCTGCCTTAAAGGCTGCATCTACTTCTTCTAAAGTTGTGTGTTTCTTAACTTCAACTGTTAAGTCAACAATTGATCCAGTAGCTGTAGGAACACGTAGAGCAGTTCCATCTAATTTACCCTTTAATTGTGGTAACACAAGACCTATTGCTTTAGCTGCGCCAGTTGAACTTGGAATGATGCTTGAAGCAGCTGCACGGCCTCTTCTTGATAAAATACCCTTCTTATGTGGTTGATCAACTAAAGACTGATCAGCTGTATAAGCATGAATAGTCGTCATGAAACCACCTTTAATACCAAAATTATCATCTAGTACTTTAGCAATAGGTGCCAAACAGTTTGTTGTACAAGAAGCACCACTAATAATATCTTCTGTTCCATCTAAAGTGTCATCATTAACATTAAATACGATTGTTTTAACTGTACCACCTGCAGGAGCACTAACAACAACTTTCTTAGCGCCAGCTTCTAAATGCCAACCAGCTTTGACTTCATCAGTGAAGAAACCTGTGCATTCTAATACAACATCAACTTTTAAATCTTTCCATGGCAATTGTTTAGGATCTTTTTGACTGAAGATAGGAATTCTCTTTCCATCAACAATTAAATCTGTTCCTTCAAAACTAATACCATTTAATTTAAAATTACCTTGTGCTGTATCGTACTTTAATAAATACGCTAATGTTTCAGCATCAGTCAAATCATTAATTCCCACTACATTAAATTTTGAATCATCTGCCATAAGTCTATATGCCAAACGTCCAATACGTCCAAAACCATTGATTGCTACATTGATAGCCATAAATTTATTCCTCCTAGAATTGTTTTTTCCACCTATTATTTTACCATTTAATTAAACAAATTCAAATATATTGAAAACATGTTATATTATGTAAACGTTTTTTCTTCCCTTTAGACCCCCTATTTGATATAATATAAGCGGCAATAAAAATAAACGCCATATCTAGTAGAAGGTGATGTCAATGACAAAGAATATCGAGATAGAATTCAAAACAAGTGTTTCATCAGAAAAATATCAAGAGCTTCTTCAACTTTTTAATTTAGAGAATAATATTTTTAAGCAAACCAATCATTATTTTGACACTGATGACTTCAATTTAAATAAAGAGAAGATTGTTCTTAGAATCCGTCAAAAAGGTGAAAATCATTTTAAAGTAACCCTCAAGAGTCAGAGTGAAAAGGGAGCTTTTGAAAGCCATGTCTTATTAAATAAAGATCAAGCAAAAGAAATGATTGATCATGGTTTTCAGACTAAAGATTTTTTTGAAGACTTAGATTATTTTGTGACATTTAAAGCAAGTCTTGATAATTATAGAGTTAGTACACCATACAAAGGTGGAACACTATTTTTAGATCGTTGTGAGTATTGTAATGTTGTCGATTATGAAATTGAGTATGAAGTATGCAACTATGATGAAGGTCAAAAACTATTCACTCAATTTGTTGATGAGCATCAAATTGAGATGTTACCGACAAAAAGGAAGAGCGAAAGAGCATTTACGTGCAAAAGATAGTCAAATTGGGCTATCTTTTTTTCTTTTATGATTATAACATTGACTTATTTTACTATAAACTTTATAATATTATATGTATAAGTATATACAATTGGAGGGTCTATGAAAGAACGAAGTCTACTTTATTTTATTACTGCCGTAATCGCCAGTGTGCTTTTTTTAGTATCTATAGTCGTGCGCAGCTTTGATTGGTTTTCAACATATGGATATGCAGTAATGCCCACAATGTATGCATTATTTATCCCTGTGGTAATTTTATGGGTAGGATGGTTTTTTCAAAACAAAGGATTCCTATTGTCTGGATCTATCGTGGTTGCTGTATTATTAGGGCTTCAGTTTAACACTGCTGGTATACTCAATGGTAATATTTTTGTATTGGGTATGTATGCGCCTATGGTAAAAACATCATTTGTTTTAGGTGTTATACTCATGCTAGCAACATCAGGCATTGGATTTTACACTTATTTGAAATTGAGTTTACCTAAACAATAATTCATTCAATAAAAAAGGGAACCTGCGGGTTCCCATTTTTTTTAGTTTGTATTAGCAATGTCGTTTTTTATTTCCTCGAAATACCGCTTGAGTGCACTTTGATAATCGCAATATTCACCATTTGGACAATCTGTACACATAATCAATTCTCTAAGTCTTTTAGGAATGAATACGCGTATTTCCTCATCATTGTAACCAACTTGAAGTTTTTCTCCTTCAATCATGATAGGTCTTTTTAGAACGCTGGGGTTATTAATGATAAATGTTTTTAATTCACTTATTCTCATATCCTCAACATCTAAAGATTGTTCCTTGAAAATTTTGGATCTGGTAGAAATAATATCTTCAAAACCATTCTCAGCATTTTCAAGCATGTGATCTATATCAGATACAGTTATGGGCTGATTGAACAAGTTCTTTTCAGCATATGGTATCTTATGATCATCTAGCCACTTTTTCGCTTTTCGACATGACGAACAACTTGGAGTTGTAAAGATTGTAATCATTGTCTTCCTCCTCTTGGAGCATAGGTTTCAGCCTATAGCACTTTGTGTCTTTCCGGGTTTCCCCTGCTTTTCAATTATATAATTTTTAGGACTATTTTACAACCTGTGATAACGTTTTTATCACGATTTTACATATTTCAAATAGGCTTTATATGAATATAAACCATATTAGGTTATAATAATATATATCAAGAAGAAAGGAATCAATTATATGTCAAAATGGGATTTATCAGTCTTTTATCCTACTTTAGAAGCGTGGGATGAAGATTTAAAGAAATTACCTCTTCATATTGAAAAACTAGCATCTTTCAAAGGCAAGCTCGGTCAATATGAAAATTTCAAGTCGTTTTATGTTGCTGAAGAGGAAGCAACTAAGCTTTTATATCGTCTTTATGGTTATATTCATCTGAATAGTGATTTGAATTTAAAGGATACAGTCAAATCTAGCAAAAATCAACAAATGCTTTTGATGTTATCAGATTTAAATCAAAAGACTTCTTTTCTATCTCCTGAACTGATTGCTTTAGGTGAAGAAAAGGTCATGTCATTTATTGAAAAGGATGATTTTTTAAAAACCTATAAGTTTCAAATGGAAATGTTATTCTTCCAACAAAAGCATGTCCTAGATGATGATCAGGAAAGATTACTTGCTAATTTTGGACCTACAAGAAGCATTCCTTCTAGTCTATATCAATCATTAGCAATTATTGATGCAGTCAATATCAAAGTGAAGTTAAGCAACAATGAAGAAGTTGAGGTCAATCTTTCGAACTTTCGTTCACTGATTAGTGATGCACAAACTGCTGATGATAGACGTTTAATCTTTGAGGCAGCTTTTAAGCGTTATAAGGATAATAAAAATGCTTTTGCCAATACTTATAACTTAGTCCTTCAGCAAGCAGCTGCAAATTTCAAATCGAGAAAGTATGAATCTGCATTAGATGCGGCATTATTTAGAAACAATATTCCAACATCAGTATTTCACAATCTAAAAGATGTTGCTTATGATCATACAGAACCCATTAAAAGATATTTAGCTCTAAGAAAAAAACATCTCAACTTAGATATTTACCATACATATGATCGATTCATCAGATTAGCAAAAGATGATACCAAGTATCCTTATGAACAAGCTAAATCTTTATTTTTTGAAGCCATTGCTCATTTAGATAAAGAGTTTGTTGAAAATCAACACGATGCAATTAAAGATGGATTTGTTGATGCTTACCCTCAAGATGGCAAAAGAACTGGTGCCTATTCTTCAGGCTTCTATGGCCATCATCCCTTCATTTTACTCAATCATGACAATACACTCGATTCCGTCTTTACACTAGCTCACGAAGCGGGTCATAGTGCTCATACATTGTTTTCTAATGCTTATCAGCCTATGGCATCTTCTGATTACACGATATTTGTTGCTGAAATTGCCTCAACTTTCAATGAACATGTTCTTTTAGATTACTTGTTAAAAAAATCCACAACAAAAACTCAAAAAATTGCCTTATTAGAATCAGCAATTGATGGTATCATGTCCACGTTCTATCGTCAAACATTATTCGCAACTTACGAATTTAAGGCCAATCAATTGATTGAACAAGGTATACCTGTAACAGAACAAACCTTATCTCAAATTATGATTGATCTTTACAAGCATTTTTATGATTTAGATATCACATTAGAAGATGGCAAACAATATGTTTGGGCATATATTCCCCATTTATTCCATACGCCATTTTATGTTTACCAATATGCAACTTCCTATAGTGCCTCATTAAAAATCTATGATAATGTTAAAAATAACAAACCAAATGCAATGAAGGATTATTTGGGATTATTAAAATCAGGTGGTAGTGATTATCCAGTCAACCAAGCAGCTCGTGCTGGTGCAGATTTGACAAGTAAAGAGACCTTTATGGCAGTCATTACTAGATTTGAAGCATTAATCGATCAATTAGAGAAAGTACTTGAAGAATCATAATGTATCATGTATAATTAAAGTGCGATGAAAAAGGAAAAGTAGCTTAATTAAGGACTTGATAGAGAGCTGGGATGGTGAAATCCAGTAGTCATGAATAAGTAAATGGGCCCTTCGAGCAAACAGTCAATCGGCTTTAACGATATTAGAGGGCTGGGAATTATTTCCAGAACTAAGGTGGCACCGCGTATTAATACGTCCTTAGATATACATATCTAGGGACTTTTATTTTTTAGGAGGAATATATCATGCCTGTTTCAAAATCAACCGGAAAAGCAAAATCAATTAAAAAACCTGATGTTAAGGTTCCAATTCCACCCAAGCAAAAAAGACTTGTATCTGGCATTAAGCCAACTGGTCAACTGACTCTTGGAAACTATATTGGAGCTTTAAAACAGTTTGTCAAACTGCAAGATGAGATGGAAAATACCGAACTCTTCATTTTTATTGCTGATCTTCATGCGATTACGACACCTATTGACAGACAAGAACTTAAGAAGAATATACGCAGTATTGCAGCAATCTATCTTGCATGTGGACTCAACCCTGAAAAAGTGAATTTATTCATTCAATCTGAGGTCAATGAACATGCTGTTTTAGGATATATTATGGAATCTACTGCTTATATTGGTGAAATGGAAAGAATGACTCAATATAAAGATAAGAAACAAAAACAAACAGAAGGCATTCGCACATCACTCATGACTTATCCTGCATTGATGGCAGCAGACATTTTAATGTATGATGCTGATATCGTCCCTATAGGTGATGATCAGAAGCAACATTTAGAATTAACAAGAAATCTTGCAACACGTTTCAATAATCTATACGGAGACACATTTGTTGTTCCTGAAGGATTTTTTCCTGAAACTGGTGCTAGAATCATGTCACTATCTGATCCAACTAAAAAAATGGATAAATCAAATGAAAATCATAAATCCTATATCTTATTGCTTGATGATTTAGCATCCGTCAGAAACAAAATAAAGAGTGCCGTCACTGATTCAGATGCTCTAATTAAATATGATGTTAAGAAAAAACCTGGTATCTCCAATTTACTAACTATATACTCTTCTTTAACAAATGAACCAGTCAAAGAGATTGAACAAAAATATAAAGATAAAAGTTATGCTGTATTCAAAGCTGATTTAGCAGAGATAGTTGCTGATGCTTTAAGACCTATTCAGCAAAGATATTTCGAGTACATCAATAATCCTAAGCTAGATGAAATATTAAATCAAGGTGCAGAAAGAGCGAGATTGATTGCTTCAAGAAAGATTGAAAAAGTATTTAAACGGCTTGGCATGGGGCGTGTGAAATAAAACAAAAGGTTAATTGAGATTTCAATTAACCTTTTTTTGTACATGATTTAATGTTTGACTTATTTAAATTTGAATTCAAAATATTCATCAGCCTTCATACCAATCTGTTTGGGCAATATCGAAGCAAATTCAATAAATGCTTCTCCTTTAGCTGTGATGAAATTACGATCAACTACTACACCATCTTCTAAATAATTTGTTCTTGCATATTGATCTTTCAATGACTGTGGATTTGATGGATCATCTGCATTTCCAGTACATGATTTGCCTTCAAGAAAGCCAAGCGATACTAATATGTCAACCCCTCCACAAATACCAGCGATGACAGCACCAGCGCTTGATGCTTTTTGAATGAATTCATATAGTTTTTGATTTCCCAAATAAGGCTTAGGATCCCCTCCAGGAATGATCAAGAGTTTTACATCCATTGGATTGATCTCATCAATCAAATGATCAACAACAAATCTTTGTCCTGATAGACTTTTGTATTCTTTTTTTTCCATAGCTACTGAAATCATTTCGTTTGTGCTCAAATATAATAAGGCAAGTGAAATTTCAAATTCAGCAAACCCTTCATAATAAAACACTACAATTTTCTTATTGTCTTGCATATTTGAACCTCAATTCGATATACTTCATTTATTCAAATGTTTTCACATTGAAATGATCAATTGGATATTCCACATCACCATCAATTTGTAAATATGTTGGCTTATCAAATTGAACTGAAACTTCTTTACCCACAAATACTTTGACAAATTTTTTAAACATGAGATGCCAACCTAAGTAAATAGTAGGGAAAATCATGATCAGTAACCATTTTGGTATATCCTTTAGGATAACTAAATGTAAATCAGCTTTTGTACGATCTGCATGAGGTGCAACCATCATGCCACCACCATAGAAAGGTCCATTCATAACAGATGCTAACCATAGGCGTTCTTCTCTCCAGGTCTTTCCATCAATGGTAATTTCTGCTGCTATCGGTTTGAATTTGGCAAAGCCCTCAAATGCATGTCTAAAATAATTGATCTTGTTCTTCTTATATTTTGACGTATTAACCAAATGCCCTACATAACCATCTAGACCAGCACCTATGCCATTTAAGAAATGTCTTGAAGTATCTCTATAAAAGACTAAAGGAAGTTTTTTAATATATTTTTTAATTGGTACTACTTTTAGTTTTGTTTTTAAGCTTCTAATGAAATCATTACCTGTTCCTGCTTGATACATGAATAAGTCTTGCTTAAAATCAAGATCATATAAACGGTTTGCCAAATGATTGATGGTTCCATCACCACCAACGATAATGATTCTATCATCTTCATTACAACCCGATGCGAAAGCATCAACGTCATCGATGGTTAGTATATTATAACTTACGACTGCGCGACCATCTTTTTTTAGATGCTTAATGATTTTTTGAATAAATTTTTCATTTTTACCGTTTCTTGACAACGGATTGTATATGAGTATGTCCATTTCATTCCTCCTAAGTAAATTGAATCATTGCATATTTTTTCTTACCTCTACGTAAGATAATATAAGCATTAAACAAGGTATCCTTTTGCGAAACAATATAGTCTAGGTCACTCACTTTTTGATCATTGAGTCCGATTGCTCCACTTTGTATAAACGTTCTTGCTTCACGCTTAGAAGATGCGAGATTGGCTTCAACTAGGACATCAAGTAAGGATTTTGGTTCATGAAGTGTCACTGTATCCAATGTTTTTGACAACATCTTCAATCCTTTTTCATTAATCTCAGAAAAATCTCCTGAAAATAATGCTTGTGATACTTTAACAGCTTGATCATAAGCATCTTGTCCGTGGACAAGACGAACAATTTGAGCAGCAAGTTCTTTTTGTGCTTCTCTTAATTCTGGTTCTTCATGTGATTTTTTAATTAAAGCTTCAATTTCTTCTTTTGATAGTAAGGTCAGTGACTTAAGGTAATTTTCTACATCAGCATCGCTTGCGTTTAGAAAGTACTGATAGACTTCATACGGACTAGATAAATTAGCATCTAACCATAATGCTCCGGATTCGCTCTTGCCAAATTTAGAGCCATCAGCTTTGAGTAAGAGGGGTGAGCTCATCCCAACTGCTTGACTCTGATCGCCTTCTATCTTTCTGATTAATTCAAGACCAGTTGTGATATTACCCCATTGATCAGACCCACCAAATTGCAATTTGCAATCATGTGTACGGTATAGATGGAGAAAATCAATCGCTTGAATTAACATATAAGAAAACTCCGTATATGAAATTCCGATTTCTAATCGTTTTTGAACCGTGTCTTTTGCAATCATATAATTGATTGAAAAATGCTTTCCATAATCTCTAAGATATGAAATCATATCTATTTTTCCAATCCAATCATAATTATTAACAAATATCGCAGTCTCTGGATTAATGAATTGGCTCAATTGAAGTTTAATCTTTTCAGCATTTTGAAGTGATTCCTCTAATGTCAATAATTTTCTTTCACTTGTTTGTCTAGGATCTCCGATAAGCCCTGTTGCTCCACCAATCAAAACAATTGGCGTGTGACCATATTTCTCTAAAAGCATCATTCTGACAATTTGCACTAAATGACCGACAGTTAAGGATTCTCCAGTTGGATCGAATCCACAATAAAATTTAATTTTCTCATCGTTAAGCAAATGCCGTGCCTGCTCCTCATTGCTAACGTCTTTGACTAATCCACGCCATAGTAATTCATCATATAATTTCATCATATCCTCCTGTGTTTTAAATAAAAATCGCCCTTAGAAACTCTAAGGACGAAATAATCCGCGGTACCACCTTAGTTCTAGAGTTCTCTCTAGCACTTAATTTACAGTGATCTCCATAAGTGTATTTCGAGCTTTGTTTTCTCCTCATGTCACACCATCATGAAGTCTCTTGTTTAGGTATACAAGCCTCTACTGTTATTATATCTACGATCGATTTAGTTGGTTGATTGTCTCTTGACAATGTAATGAGGTAAAATGATGCGAATGTTGTCAACATCTTTTTGATTCATTAATTTCGTCAAAAGCCTCATTGATACAGCACCAATATCATAGACTGGAATATCAATAGATGTTAATGTAGGTCTAGATAATACTGCATATTTTGTATTTTGGAACCCAGCAACTGATAAATCTTTGGGGACATCTCTTCCATTATCTCTTGCTATATTCATAAATGATACAGCAATCGAATCTCTCACGCCAATGGCACCATCCACTTTTTTATCACTAAAGAATGTGGAAAAATGTTGACGATTGATATTTGTATCTCCTGATGTTCTAAAAATCTTTGGTTCAAGTCCTGCATCTTCCATTGCTCTTGTATATCCAGATTCTTTTTTATCGTTAACTGAATATCTTCTTGCAGTACTGAGCAAGTAAATATTTTTTCTTTGTTCAGCTATCATGATATTCGTAATCTCATATCCAGCTTTTTCATAGTCAATTGAGACTGTAGGAACTTCAGGATCATCTGATACAACATTTGCAAAAACAAATGGAATACCATT
This sequence comes from Acholeplasmataceae bacterium, assembly GCA_021736335.1. Lineage (GTDB taxonomy): Bacteria > Bacillota_I > Bacilli_A > Acholeplasmatales > Acholeplasmataceae > Peloplasma. The sequence goes on from JAIPGC010000010.1 coordinate 27,090, forward strand.
GCTATTAAACATCTTTTTAATATCATCAACTAAGTTTTCTGATAACTCATCATTCAAATAAAGCACACCATCAACTTGTTCAGCAACGATATCATGTAATGTATCAATAATATCCATATCTTCACGAATGGAGAATAGTTTAATTGAATATTTGTAATTTTGAGCAATATCACTAATTCCGCCAAGCATCTCAGCTACGGAAGCACGTGTAATATCTGATATAACAACACCTACGGTTGTTGTTTTTCTGCTTGCGAGTCCTCTTGCAATGACATTAGGACGATAGCCAAGCTCTTTAATGACCTTTAGTACGCGTTGTCTTGTTTCTTCTTTAACCTTTTCTGGATTGTTGAGAACGCGAGAAACTGTGGCTAGTGATACACCAGCTGCCCCAGCTACGTCATAAATTGTTGCATTACTCATATAAATCACCTCTAAATCTATTTCTTATGAAAATATTATATCATTAAGTTGTAAAGGCTTTCAAGTAAAAGATGAAAATATTTTCATTCGCTTACAAAAAAAATAAAGAGGCAATTGCCTCTTTACCAAACTTATCGTTTTTCTCTGATTCTTGATGCTTTTGCTGACAATGTGCGAATGTAATTTAACTTCGCGCGTCTTACCTTACCTCTACGTGCAACATCAATGTGATCAATTGATGGTGAATGCACTGGGAATGTACGCTCTACACCGATACCATAAGATACCTTACGGACTGTAAATGTTTCAGAAATGCCTCCGCCTTGTCTTTTAATGACTAGACCTTCAAATAACTGTAAACGTTCACGGTTTCCTTCTTTAATCTTGACATAAACCTTGATGGTATCTCCAGGACTAAATTCAGGAACTTCCTTGATGTAAGAACTGGTGATCGCTTCAATCAGCGCTTGCCCTTTTAATCTTGACATGTTCGACTCACTCTCTTTCTTCCAATGTTCATGTTCTTTGACAGCGGACCATTGTGCTAATTTGTTACGGCTTTATTATTATAACAAAGTTATATTAAACATGCAACATATTTAATGAAACTTTGATGATAATTCTATGGATATGTAATATATGTCACTCTATCCTTGAAATAATCCGATTGAAACATCTTTTCATATCGATCGATTGTTTCATAAATGACTTGTTTTTTTGCTAAATAATCTTCTTCGCTATCATTACCAAATAAGATTTCATCAAATAAAACAACATTTTCATGACTGATCCAACTTGAATAGGTCAAGATGATTGGTAAATCAAGTTTTTCTTCTAAGAATACACTTTGACCATAATAATAATATTGAATATACGAAATGCCTAATAAATCTAAAATTGTAGGTGTAATATCATAATGAGATGTTAGAACATCAGAAGATCCAGATCCTAGTTTTTGACTATAAATCAAGAAAGGCACTTTTTCAATTTCATATGGTATATCACTATCAGGTGTATATTTTAAAGTCAGATCATGATCAGAATAATTTTTGTGGTCACTATAGATGATAATAGTGGTTGTTTCTAGTAAATTCTTAGCTTCAAGTTCATCCAATAAAATACCTAATCCTTTATCAAAATCCATTTGAGCTGCCATCATTGTTAATAATTCAATTTCAGCTTCCTCAAATTGAGGGTCTAATGCCAATATGTCGTTATATTCTTTTAAATTCTCGCGAAAACTCTTATGCGGCCCATGAGGCGTAACTGTGATGATAAAACTAAAGAATGGATCATCTTGAACTGGCACCATCAATTCCTTCATGTTTTCAAACATAACTGAATCAAGTGGCCAATCATCTGTTTCTTCGATTCCTAATTCTTCAAAAGCATAAAAGTACTCAAATCCCATGTTTGGATGAATGACTGATCGATTAAAGAAATCAGCATAATAGTTATGGAATGAATTTGCAGTATAACCAAAGTCCCTTAGGACATTGGGTAATGCATTATCGTATTGATTATCTCCAAACGTGTACATGAAATTATCTGCTTGGAAATACATCATAGAAGTTAGTGATTTAAATTCAGCATCATATGTATAATTGCTTTTTGCTGCAGAATAGAAACGATCGAAGTGTATACCTTCATCATATAAACGATAGTAATTAGGTGTATACTCTCTTGAATATGCATAGTCTTCACATGTCTCACACATAATCATGATGATATTTTGGCCTTCAAGTTCCCCAAATAATGGTGATTGATCACCCGGTGTAAGATCTAATGTTTCATCAATAATCTCTTCATATTCCTCACCAAATAAGATAGGTTTAATTGTATTATTAGCATAGGTGACAATATCTCTTGTATGATAAGTAATTGATCCGAACTTCTGGACGAATAGGCTCTTATCAGCTGGTGTATTAAATGTTAAGAAATCATTTGCTTCAACGATATATGGACTAAAGAAAACACCTAACATAGATACAATTAAAAACAAAGTATGCTTGGCATATTTTTTAGGTCGATCTGTTGGATACAATTTAACTATTTTACTTAATATCCGAATACTAAATACTAAAAATCCAATGATTAAAATCCAGATGAAGATGCCATAAGGTGTGAGTGGATTATATTTTAAACCGATTTTCATCGTGTTTTTTCCTGATTCAAGCAACATAGCAATTGATGTTACATCCTGTTTAAAATAGTACAGTGTACTATCTGTAAGGAAGAATGTGAACATGATTAATATGTAAATCAAATAAGCTATGTAGCGTGCTTTGTTGTTCTTAATAAAAGACAATACTGCTAAAACAATTGCAACATTAAAAAATGCAATGAGCCAATGTCCAAGAGATACACCAAACCCATAACGCAATATGAAGATGAAATCAAAACTAAAAACAACGAACACAACAAAAAGGAATTCTACGATTTTACTATTTTGTGCCATCATTTTAATTGTCTTCATCAGCTAGTTCCCCTTTTCTTTCGGTTTATGTTCAACTTCATGATCCTTTATATAATAAAGGTATCTCTCATATATCTTATATCTTAATTGTAAAAAATGCAATATTAAGAGCCTATATTACTTTTTTGCTAATTTTATTTTTTCAAGTATTTTCTTTTCTTCATCAGTCATTTTTATGCCTTTAATCAAATCTCTTCTTTTGACTAAAGTTTTTTCTATTTGCTGCTCTTTACGCCATTCTTGAATCTTTTGATGATGACCAGATAATAATATTTCAGGTACACTAAATCCTTTATAAGATTCAGGTTTTGTATATTGTGGGTATTTTAACCAACCATTTTGTAAACTATCTTCTTCTGCAGAATCTTCATGAATGACATCTGGAATCAATCTAGTAACTGCATCAGAGATAATCATTGCTGGTATTTCTCCACCTGTTAATACATAATCTCCGATTGATAACTCCATATCGATGAGTGATTCTACTCTTGCATCAATGCCTTCATAATGACCACAAAGTAATATCAAATGCTCAGATATAGCAAGCTTCTTTGCAATCTTTTGATTAAACAGTTTTCCTTGTGGTGATAGATAAATGACAGTAGATTTTTCTGTTTTTAATTTGGTGATGACATCATAAAATGGAGGAAACGTCATCAACATACCAACACCACCACCATAAGGTGTATCATCAATGTTGTGATGTTTGTTGTGACTATAGTCTCTAAGCTGATGCAATCTAATATCTACTTGGTTGAGAGCAATTGCTCTTTTGATGATCGATGTTGATAAAAACGTATCAAAAAATTCTGGAAAAATTGTAACGATATCAATAATCATAATAATCCCTCAATTGGAGTAATAATGATTTTATCATCCAAAACATCACGAACAAATGCTTTCACAAAAGGAACCATGACTTTTTTACCATCTTTTTTTTCAATTTCCAACAAGTGTCCTTGTGGAACTGGTATAAGACTAAAAACAGTACCTACATATTCATTAGTATTTGTGTAGACCTCTTTGTTAAGCAATGATTGATAATGAAAATCATCTTCATCAAGCTCTTCTTCAATGATTTCATCAGCATAAACATCCAAGCCTTTATAGACTAAGATGTCATTAATGTTATCATATGATTTAAATTTGACAATCAGTAAGTTTCCCTGGGGTCTTACTCTTTCAATTGTGAAATTCACTCTATTTCCCTTAAGCATAACAAAAATCTCATTTCCAATTAAGAAGCGATTAAAGTCACTCAAATTATAGATTTTAACTTCGCCTTTAATTCCATGTGAATTTGTTATTTTGCCAATTTGATACATAGTCTTCATCCTTAAAATGAATCAATATCGATTTGTACTCGTTTGCCTTCTTTCGAAGCTCCTGCATAAACAATTGTACGCATTGCACTCGCGATTTTCCCGCCTTTTCCAATAACACGACCTAAATCAGCTTCATTAACTAAAAGTTGAATGGTAACTGATTCTTCATCATTGGATAAGATTTTAACTAATACATCATCTGGGTTAACGACTAATGGCATTATCATATTTTTTATGAGTTTTTCAAAATCAACAGCCATGACATGTACCCCCTTTTATTTGTCTAAAACTTTATACTTCTTGAATAAACTTTTTACAGTGTCCGTAGGTTGAGCACCATTAACAAGCCATTTTTGAACTTTTTCAGCATCTACAAGAACTTTATCAATAAGTGGATCATAAGTTCCTAAAATTTCTAAAAATCTACCATCTCTAGCTTTGCTTGATTCACTTGCAACCACACGATAGAAAGGTCTTTTGTTTGAACCGAAGCGTTGTAAACGTAATTTAACTGCCATTTTTTATATTCTCTCTTTCTTTTTATTATACAGTACTATTATATACAAAAATATCATCCTGTCAAGTCTTTTTCCTTAACAGTTAGAAATTTAAGTTGGAATCGTACATTTGTGATGGACCAAAGTACTTAAATCCTTTAACATCCTTCAATTGTTTCTTAAGATTTTGTTCTTGCTCCATATCTGCATAAACTATTGCATAATTTTGCTTACTAGAGACATATGAAACATCTACAGGTAGATTCTTCAATTTTTCTAGAACTTGCTTACCTTGATAAAACACCACAAAGGCCATTCTATTAGCGTACATGGCAACTTCCTCCTTTTGTAACAATTCCTAATTTATTTGGAGTTGTAATATGATTGGATACGGACCTGCTTAAATCTGTTAGAAATGCATTTAACTCATCTTGAAATTGTCTTTCTAACTCGAAATATGTGACAACTTCTGGTTTCTGATATAATTCAGATTTCGCTTGACTAAACAATTTTATTGTTTCTTTATAATCTGGGTGATACGTGCCACCTTCATTCATGATTTGATCGTAAGCTTTTTTCGCTTCTTGAAATTTTGTGATTTCATCTTGATATAATCTAATAATCATCTGATCAAATGATTTGATAGCTTGATACATGGGATCATTTTTTATTTCATCAAGAACTTGATAAGCTTGCATGATGATATCAGTCATATAGTTCTTCCTTTCGAAACTCAACATACTCACCGCTTGGTAATTCATTAAGTTTTAATTTTCCTATTTGAATACGTTTTAATTTTAACACTAAAAACCCAACTGCTTCAAACATCCGCTTCACTTGATGGAATTTTCCTTCATCAATTGTAATCCAAGCAATGTTACTTTTTGATTCAACCACCAACGCATGAGCCGTATATTCTTGGTTTCTACCGTCTTTGATAGCGATTCCTTGTCTTAGGGTGACATGCTGATCAAAATCGCGATCAAGGAGAACCTCATAGGTTTTAGGCACATGTGATTTAGGAAGTGTGACTTGATGTGCAAATGCACCATCGGTTGTTAATATTAATAATCCTTCAGAATCTAAATCTAGTCTACCTGCAATTGCATAGTCAAATCTGTTATATGGTTCTTTGAGTAAGTCAACAACACAAGGATATTTTTCATCATGGTTTGCTGATAGGTAACCACAGGGTTTATTCATGGCTAAATAAATGGGGTATTTATAGAAAATAGGTTTTCCATCTAGATATATCGTATCTAAGTTAGGATCAATTTCAAAACTAGTAGAAAGAATACGAATATCATCAAAAACCACTTGGTGTTCCCTTAAAAAAGTCTTTATTTCGCTTCTTGTTCCATATTTTAAGTTGCTTAGAAATTTATCAATACGCATCATATAACTCCTTATGATATAATTGAATATGAGGTGTATGTCGAATGATACTAATGAAAAATATAATTCGCGAGGGACATAAGACT
>JAIPGC010000011.1 GCA_021736335.1 Acholeplasmataceae bacterium
TGATGGCATCAACGATGTCGAAATGATTAGAGATGCTCACTTAGGAGTAGCTATGCTTAATGGTGTTGATGAGGTTAAGGCTGTTTGTAAGGATATGACGAAGTACTCTCATGATGAAGACGGCATAGCAAGATATTTAATTGAATATTTCAACTTAAAAGAAAAAGAGTAATCCAAAGTTTGGGTTACTCTTTTTATAAAATAAAAACCCCGAGATACGGGGCTAATGACTAAGTGGCGTTTCAAGAGGGATTCGAACCCCCGACCGACGGCTTAGAAGGCCGTTGCTCTATCCAGCTGAGCTATTGAAACACATGAGCAGGCAATGAATATTATAACCTAATCAGGCTTGAATGTAAAGTGCATACTTATATCAAATGAATGAACATCAATTTTTTCTTTTATTTATAAATAAAAAAAAGGAAAGATTATGCAATCTTTCCCATTTGTCCAATTTTATCTAAGATGCGCATGAGTGTTTGAGTATCTTCTTCTCCAAGATTTCTAACAAGAAGTCTTAGTGGTCTATAATACTCTTCTTTAATTGATTCAACATAAGTCTTACCTTCTGGTGTTAACTTAATATAAGTAACTCTTAAATCTTTGGATGATGTTTCCTTTTCTAAATAGTTTTTTTCTACCAGTTCATTAACCTTATGGGTAATTGCTGGAAGAGTAACTCTAAGAACATGTGCAACATCAGATAATTTAACCTTTTGGTATAAATCACAAAATGCTACACAAAACATAACCATGATATCCGCATCACTTAATTCTGTTGCTGACCTTTTATAAATGCCACTTCTTCTAAAAACTTGAAGTGATCGATCTAATTTTTGTAGTTTTTGATATTCTTTCATGATTTCTTCTCCTTTGGCATCAAAGATTCTTTATGACACAAAAATCATTGATACACACTAATATATGACAAGGTGCCTTCTTCTACCTAAATTTTATCACATTCAAATATTTTTATAGATTTTAAGCATTTTTTTTAGTATTTCTTGTCTATTTTGATCTGCATGAGGCAATATTTTTTCTATTTGTCTCGCTTTTTTTGCATAATATGGCAATGCTTCAGTTTTATTTTTCAAGATTGGTCCTAAGTAAATATCTTCATCAAGTAAGGACATATCGCCTCTTATGACTTTCAAAATGACATAATAAAATTTATCTTCGACGATGTACTCATCGATGATTTTAAAACCTTGTTCCATCAGATACTGTCTTAGAACTTCAATTTTATCATTTGCCTGTAATAAATAAGTTTGATTGCCTTGTGGTGCGTTGTCCATGATCTCAGTGATTAAATACGCACCCATACCAGCAATGATAGCTAAATCAAAATCTGATTTTATATCTTTAAAACCATCAGAAATGATATATTCTACAGAGTATCCTTTGAGGTTTTTTCTTGCTTGATTGAGTGGCTTTTCTCTTAAATCACTAGCAATACCGCTTTTGATCCATTTGTTTTCTAAGGCAATTGCCAGTACAAACCCATGGTCTGTACCAATATCTAGTACTCTGTCATAACCAGTTGTAAGTTGAGCCAGATATTCAATTCTTTTACTTCTTGCCATAATAAAATTCGCGTAGTTTGTTTTGTCTTGATGGACTTCTTAGTTTTCTTAAGGCTTTTGCTTCAATCTGACGAATACGTTCACGTGTCACGCCAAATTCACGTCCTACTTCTTCTAATGTGTGATTCTTTCCATCAAATAAACCATATCTTAATCTTAAGACCTTTTCTTCACGGTCAGTCAGTGTTTCCAATACTTCATCTAAGGTTTGTCTTACCATTTCTTGAAGCATGAATTCATGAGGGGTGAGCGCATTAGGATCAGAAATAAAATCACCTAAAGAAGAATCTTCTTCTTCACCAACATGTGCTTCTAATGAAATAGGTTCTTTAGCAATACGTTGTATATTTTGAACCTTTTCAGCAGTAATACCCATCTTTTGAGCTATTTCTTCCAAGGAAGGTTCTCTGCCTAAATCTTGAATGAGTTGTCTTTGAATTCTAATCATCTTATTGATTGTTTCTACCATATGAACAGGAATACGAATGGTTCTTGCTTGGTCAGCAACAGCACGTGTGATTGCTTGGCGAATCCACCATGTTGCATAAGTTGAAAACTTAAATCCTTTTTCATAATCAAATTTGTCAACAGCACGCATAAGCCCCATATTGCCTTCTTGAATTAAATCCAAGAAAAGTAAACCACGACCTACATATCTTTTGGCAATAGAAACGACTAGTCTGTAGTTTGCTTCTACAAGTTTGTTTTTAGCAATCATTGCCCGTTCTAAAGATACTCTTAATTCTTCAATATCTTTTTCTGGTAGCACCAAAGACCCATTATTGATTTCATCAAGTTGTTCTTTAGCATATCGACCGTTTGAAACTAAAACCGCATATTTCTTTTCATCTTCTTGGTTTAATAGAGGTATTTGTCCGATTTCTTTTAAGTACATTCTTACTGGATCATCAATCTTGATGTTTGATGCTATTGATTCGATATTGATTAATTCTTCTTCTTCAACTTCTAGGCCACTTAATGATAAATCATCTGGCTCAACTTCTTCAAGATCAAAATCTGCATCATCTTCTTCATCTTCTTCAATTTCAAGTGCATCAGATGATAAGACTGCATCTTCTTCATCTTCTAATTCTTCAGGTAAAAGGATATCAACATCATTATCCAATAATTCTCTTTCAATATTGAAGTATGTTTCACTACCTGGTTTTGCAAAAGGTAGCACATCTTCAAGATTCAAAAATTTTTCTTTCCCAGCCTTTTTGACTAACTGAGCAATAATTTTTTCTAGTTCCACAAAATACCTCCTAATTTTTATGTTTCAATTGAACAATAATTTGATCTCTTTCATTAATCAAAATATTGCTTACATTCTCTTCATTTTCAATCTTTTCTTTTAAATATTCATATCTTCTCTTAAGATTGGCTTCCTTGACCTGCTCTATATAGGACTCTACCTCTTCATCTGAAATGGGAAGGTTTTTGACCCAAAACATATCAGTAAGTAAATATGTTTCTACATAAAGTCGTTGTTCACCATTCAATTGATCAAGAAAATCATTTAAATTGAGTTCTGTATGTTCTTCATAATAAGTTTCAATCTTAAGTCTAATATTTGCAGTGAGTGGTTCAGCAAAATCAGTTTGTTTAAGCTTACTCAATACATTTTGAGCTACTTTCTTTGATCTTAGCATCGCAAAGATCAAATATCTTTCAGCTTTTGCATACTTATCAAGCATTTTAGGTTTATCACTCTTAGGAATAACGGGTTCTTTACCACTCAAGATTCTTTGAGGACTTAAGGTCTCAATAGGAATGTTCAAATCATGAGCAAGCTTTTGAAGATAAAATCCACGAATACTCGCATCTGATGGTTGTAACATCAACATGACCTGTTTTCTAAATGCTTTCATATCATTAGCATCAGAAAGATTTTTGCCTCGCTTATAGTAATCATATCTGAATGCATATGCATCTTTGGTATATTCGCCAAAAAGCATTTCAAACTTTTCTGGTCCATAAGCTTTAACAAAATCATCAGGATCCATTTTTTCAGGAATGGTTAGAACTTCTACTTTAAGTTGTTCCTTTTCTAAAACAGGAATCGCATGATCGATAGCTTTTAATCCAGCTGAATCTCCATCATAAGCAACAATCACAGATTGTGTGACACTCTTAATCAATTTTGCTTGATTTACTGTCAGTGCTGTACCCATTGTAGCGACACCATTTTTAACACCGGCTGAATAGGAGCTAATGACATCAAAGAATCCTTCATAAAGTACAACTTGCTTACTCATTCTGATATCACTTAAAGCTTCATTTAAATGATACAATAAATGACCTTTTTTGAATATGACAGTCTCTGGACTGTTGACATACTTGACAGGATCTTTAGGATTTAGGGTTCTACCACTTAAACCGACTACTTCTCCTTTATGGTTAGTTATTGGAAAAATAACTCGATCACTGAACAAATCATAATATGAGCCATCATCAGATTGCTTAACAACACCAAGTAATATCATATCACTGACTGAGTATTTCTTATCCTTAAGTACTTGATAAAGTGTATTTCCGTGTGCTGGAGCATATCCAATCTTAAAATGAGCGATAAGTTCATCTGTCATTTGTCTAAGGTATAAATATTTTAAGGCTTCTTGCCCTTTTTCACTATTTTTCAAATTGAACTGATAAAATGAGGCAACCTCATTCATTAATTGATAATATAGTGTGTTTGGATCTTTTTTGACTTTTGCCGTTTTGATTTCAATTCCAGCTCGTTCTGCTAAAATTGCAGCTGCTTCCTCAAATGATATATTTTTAATCTTTCGGTAAAAATTAATCGGAGTTCCACCTTCACCACATGACATACATTTTGCAATGTTTTTTTCAGGAGAAACAGAAAAACTCGGTGTTTTTTCTTGATGGAAAGGACATAAACCCATATAGTTTTTACCTTTTTTGGCAAGTGAAACAAACTCGCTGACCAAGTCAACAATAGGTGTTTTTTCATTGATTTCCAAAATCAGTTTATCTTCCATATGTGCATCCTTTCTTTAAATATTTTTTATGCGTAGGTCAATCCATATCCAAATGGAAACATCACAAATGTTTCATCATAGTTTAAGTAAGTTGAAATATATCCAATTTGTGAAATGTCTTTTGGCCATGAATAAGATAGTTTTCCTGTAGGAGCATAATCTCCAAAGAGGACATCAGCAATTCCTGATCCACCTTCTGATCCAGGTAGCCATGCAGCTATAAATGCATCAAAACGATCTAAATAAGTTCCCAAAACAAGTGGTCTGCCAGAAATCAAAATGCCAATGACATTTTTACCAGCTGCTTGAGCATCTTGCGCAACAGCAAGTGCAGCTGCGTTTTCAGGATGCGATAAACCTGTTGTGAGTGTGAGATTATCATGATCTCCAACTCCTTCGCTATACGGTGTTTCTGTTAAAACAACGATGACAGTATCAGCTTGATTCCAAGAAGTTGCTAAATTTAGACTTTGTGTACCTAAAACATTGGAAACTGCTTGCTTGATCGAAATACCGACACCAATTCTTGCAGCTGTGTTACCTTGCCAATATGTTGTCCAACCTCCGCACATATATCCTACATTGTCAGAAGCAGGTCCTGTAATATATATACTTTGATTTTTCTCTAAAGGCAATGCTTGATCTTCATTTTTTAACAAAACAAGTGATTTTCTAACTGCTTCTCTAGCAAGATCTTGATGTTCTTGTGTATAAAGATTTGTTTCAGGGTTCAATTTTGCAAATGGGTTTTCAATTAAACCTCTCGTGTATTTAACCATTAAGATTCTTGTCACTGCATCATCGATTCTACTTTCTAAGATGCGACCATTATTAACAGCAGCTTCAAGTGTTTCTAAAGCTGATAGCCAATCTGATGGTTCCATCAACATATCTACACCTGCATTTACTGATGCGACAATTTGATCACTATAATCACCTGGAAGTTGATGTATCGCATTCCAGTCACTGATAATAAATCCTTCAAATCCCATTTCATCTTTTAAGATATCATTAATCCAGTAATCATTACCATGCATTTTCATATTATTAATTGAACTATATGAAATCATGATGGTATCGACACCAGCATCAATTGCTTCATAATAAGGCGCTAAATGAATTTCTCTAATGGTTTGTTCATCTAAAGTAACATTACCCTGATCAGTACCTCCAGAAGTTCCTCCATCACCTACAAAATGTTTTGCTGTAGCACTAACACCATTTTCTTGTAATCCTAAAATCATTGATTGAACAAGATTTAAATGGATGATTGGATTCTCACTTAGTCCTTCATAGGTTCTTCCCCATGATATATCTGATACGACACTCACTGCAGGAGCAAATGTCCAAGTGATTCCAGTAACAAGCATTTCTTCTGCAGTAGCTTTACCAATTTCATACATTAATTCAGGATCATTTGCTGCTCCTAAACCGATATTATGAGGAAAGATGGTTGCTCCATAAAGATTATTATTGCCATGAACAGCATCAATACCATAAATGATAGGAATCTCACTTGAACTTCTAAGTGCACTTTGTTGGTAATTGAAATACATTTGATACCAATCATTTGCTGTATCTAAATAAGATGATGGATGTGAACCACCACCACTTAAGATTGAACCAATACCATACATTTCAACATCTTCAGGGGTAATATATCCTCTTTCAGCTTGAATCATTTGCGCGACTTTTTCGTGTAGACTCATTGAATCTATCTTTGATTGAACTTTTTCAGCGGTTGTTAAAACATCTGGAATTGGTAAATCAATAGGTGGAGCAGGTTCATTAGTACAACCACTTAATAATACCAATGATAAGATTACTACAATAATGCCTATAATTTTTTTCATGAATGCCTACTTTCTTATCTTTAAAACTGTGTTTCCTTCTCGATATAGTTTCTTAGATCAACAATTGGAACTCTAACTTGAAGCATTGTATCCCTGTTTCTCACTGTAACAGCGTGATCATTTGCTGTTTCATGATCGACAGTGATACATAAATAAGTACCAATCGAATCCTGTCTTCTATATCGCTTGCCAATATTTTGTGTCTCATCATAGACTACATCAAAATATTGATTGAGCTCATTAAATATTTCAATAGCTTTTTCGCTGTGATCTTTTTTTATGAGTGGTAAAATAGCTGCCTTGTATGGAGCAAGGGTAGGATGAATATGTAGGATCTGTCTGATATCACCTGTCTCTAATGTTTCTTCATCATATCCATTGGTTAAAAATGCTAAGATAAGTCTTTCTACACCAACAGCTGGTTCAATGACATAAGGCAAATATCTTTCATTTGTATCAGGGTCAAGATATCCTAGACTTTCACCAGATTGATTTTGATGTGCTTTTAAATCATAGTCAGTTCTTGATGCAATACCCCATAATTCATCAAATCCCCAAGGAAATTGAAAACGGATATCAGTTGTCGCATTTGAATAGTGACTGAGTGCTTCTGTTTTATGGTCATCAAATGCTAAAAATTCTTTCTTCAGACCCAAAGAGATTAACCAGTCCATGCAAAATGCTTTCCAATAATTGAACCATTCAATTTCTGTTCCTGGTTTACAAAAGAACTCTAATTCCATTTGTTCAAATTCTCTAGTTCTGAAAATAAAATTACCAGGTGTGATTTCATTTCTAAATGATTTGCCCACTTGGCAAACTCCAAATGGAATCTTTTTTCTTGTTGTTCTTTGAATGTTTTTAAAATTCACAAAGATACCTTGAGCTGTCTCAGGACGTAAATAGATTTGATTGGCTTGTTCTAAAACAACACCTTGATGTGTTTGAAACATCATATTAAATGCTCTGATGGGTAAAAAATCTTTTTTGCCACAGTTAGGGCATGCAACTTCATGTTCAACTAAATATTGATACATACGATCTGTGCTCCATCCATCAGCTGAAACACTTGAATCATGATCTTCTATGAGTTTATCTGCTCTAAATCTTTGGTTACAGCTCTTACATTCGGTAAGAGGGTCACTAAAACCACCAACGTGTCCGCTAGCTTTCCATACTTCACTATTCATCAGAATAGAACTATCTAATAAGACGTTATATGGGGTTTGTCTTTGGAATTTCTTGATCCATGCATCTTTAATGTTTTTCTTCAATAAGCTTCCCAGTGGACCGTAATCCCAAGTATTTGCAAGTCCACCATAAAGTTCGCTTCCTTGAAATATATAACCGGTTGATTTTGCATATTGAACAAGTTGATCTAATGTAACCATTTCTTACACATCCTTTAATGTCTATTGTAGATTTTTTAGTGTTGATTGTAAATGATACTGGTAATATTTTAAAATAAATTCTTTTATTTTAGCAATAGTTTCAATTTCATAAGCTTCTAAATCTTGATATGGGATAAAATTCATCTTAAGTAAAACAATCGATTCCTTGACATCTAGATCGATGATATCTGAATCACCTTGATAAACTAAGCCACCTTTTTCGATATTCACACCTAAAACTTTTCTGCCATCAGCATTGAGATCCAAAGGATAACCTAAGGGTCTTAATATCTTTAGAGCGAAACTTAGAGTGGCAATTTCAAGCTGTTTTGATTGAAGTGCTTTAATGAGACTTTGATATATTTCTTGATGATCATACGAATCGACGATTAAGGTATCAATAATCTCGAGCATTAATGCTGCACTTTTAGTCAGCTTATAATCTTCTTTGATCTCTTCATAATCATTAATGATTTTTGCTTCTGATAAGGTCAAAAAGCTCTTATCTTGATCCTTGAACTCAATTTGTGTTAAATATTGAGCCAAAATGCGATTGGGATGATTGAGCTTTTGAGAGCCTTGAGCAAGCAAAGTTTTCTTTCCTATCTTCGTATAGACAAAGAGCAATCTGGCATGCTCTTGATAGGGCTGCACTTTATATATGATACCTTCCATCAGGATTCATCACCATATCCAAAGGCTTTCAAATCAGAAGGACGGTTTCGCCAATCTTTTTTAATTTTAACCCAAAGAGTCAAATGAATTTTGGTATTAAGTAAACTGTTAATTTCTTTTCTTGCTTCAGTACCAATCTTTTTAATCTTATCTCCGTTTTTACCTATAAGAATTTGTTTTTGAGTTGTCCGTTCCACAATAATCAAAGCTGAAACATCTAGGGTATTCAATTCATCATTTTCCTCTAATGATTCAATGACAACAGCAACCGAATGGGGAACCTCTTGTTCAGTATGATATAGAATTTTTTCTCTAATGAGTTCTGACATCATTTGGTATTCACTTTGATCACTTTTCATCTCTTCAGGAAAATAAAGGGGTCCTTCAGGTAAATATGGAATAAGTGTTTCTATGAGTTTGTCGAGATGTGTATGATTCAATGCTGATATCGGAAATACACCTTCAAATTCATAAGATCCTAAATACGATATAATCACTTCATCTATTTCTGTACGATTTTTGAGTTCATCTATTTTGTTGATGACTAGAAATACAGGTATTTTTAATCCTTTAAAATATTGTAAAATGATATCTTCAGCAGCACCTTTTGGATTATCAACAACAAATAATACCATATCAACATCTTTGATAGAGGATACAGCTAATTTGTCAATCGATTTATTCAATAAGTCTCTTCCCTTGTGCATGCCTGGTGTATCAACAAAAATCATTTGATAATCTGGATGTGTCAAAACACCCATGATACGATTTCTTGTTGTTTGTGGTTTGGGGCTGATGATTGAGACCTTTTGGCCAATCAATGCATTAATTAATGTTGATTTCCCAACGTTGGGGCGACCGACAATCGCAATAAACCCAGATTTATGATTACTCATCTTTTGGTTTTTCATCCAGTATGAAGGCATATGGCAACAATCCATCAGGAGTTGTAACCATCGTTTTTCCCGTTGTGTTAGCTAAAGTTATTTTAGTGTCTTTAGGTAATAATTCATGCATGACCTGGCGACAAGCTCCACATGGTGAAACTGGACCATGATCATTAGCAACTATTGTCATAGAGACAATATCTTCTTTCTTATAGCCTTGGCTATAAAGTGAAAATAGTGCACTTCTTTCTGCACAATTTGATAAACCAAATGATGCATTCTCAATATTTGCTCCAAGAATGTAGGTTCCATCCTTGAGTTCAATGGCTGCACCTACTTTAAAATTCGAGTATGGTGTGTATGCACGACTTCTAGCAAGCAGTGCCTGTTCTAAATTTTTCATGTCAATTCCTTTCTAAATTCGCATTTTTTAAAATACGCTCTTGCTCTTCAATCATTTGCTTTTCCTCTTCATCGGTATGATGATCATAACCCAGAAGATGTAAATATCCATGAACCGCTAAGAATCCAATTTCTCTTGCAAATGAATGACCATAATCTTCAGCTTGTAGTCTTGCTTGTTCGATTGAGATGAAGATATCACCTAGTGAATCATCATCCTCATCATCATTAATAAAGCTTAAGACATCAGTAGGTCTATCCATTTGACGATACGCCAAATTCATCTCATGAATAGCTTTTTGCTCTAGAAATATGATTTGTATATTTTTTTCTTGTTTGATTGGTTTGAAAATCTTTTGCAGAATTTCTTTGATTTCTTTGATATCTTCTTTGGTTTGATTATGAAGTTGGATTTTCATTATTTTCATACCTTTCAAGTATTCGTTGCACTAAAGGATGTCTGACAACATCTATTTTTTCAAATTGAACAATCTTAATGTCCTCTAAACCTTCCAACAAAGTGAGAGCTTGATGTAATCCAGAATTTGATCCTTTAGGTAAATCTGTTTGTGAAGGATCTCCAGTGATGACCATTTTTGAAGCAAACCCTAAACGGGTTAAAAACATTTTCATTTGAACTTGAGTCGTATTTTGTGCCTCATCCAAGATGACAAACGCATTTTCTAAAGTTCTTCCTCTCATATATGCAAGTGGTGCTATTTCAATGATTCCTTTTTCGATGAGACTCAATGTGGTTTGCATGCCAAGCATTTCATACAATGCATCATAGAGTGGCACGAGATATGGATCAACCTTATCCTTTAAATCTCCCGGTAAAAATCCAAGATTTTCTCCAGCTTCAACAACAGGTCTTGTTAAGATAAGTTTTTTTATTTTGCTGTTTTTCAAATCAGCTACAGCTTGAGCAACTGCCAGATATGTTTTTCCGGTACCTGCAGGACCTACACCAAGCACTAAATCATAATTAGAAATGGCATCGATATAAATTCTTTGATTAAATGTCTTTGGATAAATTGATCTACCTGCATCATTGACTAAAACCTTTTTACGATTTCTGTATAATTCAAAAACATCATCCAACTGATCTTTTTCGGCTAATTTGATGATGTACATGACATCTCTTTCTGACAATTGGATTTGATGCTCAGCAAGTTCTATTAAGACAGCAAAAATAGCTTCCAACAATGGTAGCTGTTCCTTTTTGGCATCGGTAATGATCTCAGAACCCATTACAGAAACATTCATACCTAGATATTGCTTGAAAACCAATAGATTACGATCTTGTATGCCTACCAATCTAGCGATGGCTTCGGCATGATGAATTTGTCGATTTAATTTCATTAAATCCGCTCCTTACCGTGTATTTATTATACCACATGCCCAAAAATAAAAAAGCACTGGGGTACTTTTTTTAAGCCAAAATATAAAAACGCACCGTTTAAGGTGCGAATTTTACAAACTTTACTTTTTCTTGGCGCGTGCTGCACGTTGTGCATCTTTACGTGCTACACTTGGTTTCACGTAAAATTCACGTTTGCGTGCTTCTTGGAGGTTTCCTGACTTAGAAACATCACGTTTAAAGCGACGTAAAGCATCTTCAATTGATTCTTTTTCGCGAACGATTGTTTTAGGCATTGTCTGCCCTCCTTCCACGCTAGGTTCATAGCCTTATTCATTATATATGATTTTTGGAAATTTGTCAAAATAATTTATGTTTTTTTGGTTGAAATATAGCTAAGTGCATAAAGGCAGGCAGCTTCAGTTGGAATGATGTTATGACCAAGTGATATCGAGATCGCTTGATGATTGACAAGAAGTTCTCTTTCGCTATCTGTAATGCCACCTTCTGGTCCAATGATTAATAAAATCTTTATGTTTTCTATGGATTTAGGTAGAACCTGATCTATCGTTAATGTCTTATTATTTTCATCAGCAAGCAATATCAAATCGAAGGTTTCAAAGCCAATATGATTGAGTGATTTTTCAAATTGAATCTTAGGGACATCAAACCGATGTGCGAGCTCTGCAGCTTCTTTAGCTATCATAGATAGTCTCTTTAGTTTATTATCGATATTCTCTAGTTTAGCAATACTTCTTTGCATCGGAACAAAGATGATTTGAGATGCTCCAAAAATGGTTGCATACTTTACAACAAACTCATTTTTTGATCCTTTTGGTAATCCTTGAATTAAAGTAACATTCATCGTTGATGGTTGATCTAACTCACAAATGATTTGATAAGAGACAGACGCATCATCTAACTTAATAGATGCCAAATAACATTTTTGATTGGCGCATACTATGATTTCATCACCATCATTCATGCGCATGACTTTTTTTATGTGATGTGCATCTTGTCCGGTTATGGATTGATTTAATTGATCTAAAAAGTATCTTTGTGGCATGATTTACCTCATTCAATGAAAAAAGCGCTTCTTTAGAAACACTTTTTACTTATCAGTATGCATTTGAACTAGTGTGGCAAGTTGTTAGATAAAACAACTGCAACAATCAAAATAACGGATAATACTGCAGCTGAACGCATTAAAAATAATTCAAAACCTCTTGTTTTCTTATTCTTAAATAATTCAGATTTTTCACCACTGAATGCATCTTTAATGTTATCTGTTGAATGCATCATCATAACGATTACTGCAAACAATACTGATGTTACAATTACTATATAGTCTACCCAAATCATATACTTCCTCCTAAAACTCAATTAATGATAACAAATTTTGTATTTTTTGTCAATGAATATCTTAACATTAACATAGTTTATTCTAAAAAGAATAGGATGTCAAATCTGAATCACTTTTTTCCTTCATTTGTTGAAAAATGATGTGCAGGGATGCCTTTTAATCTGCTATTTGCAGGTGCATCCTTTACGACAACTGAATTTGCTCCAATCACAGAGTTATCACCAATATGGACTGGTCCTATGATTTTAGCTCCAGCATATACGATAACATTTTTTCCTAATTTAGGGTGACGATCAACTTTCTCAAATGTATTAGAACCCAAAGTGACTCCATGATATAGAACACAATGATCCCCAACAACTGCTGTTTCTCCAATTACTAATCCCATGCCATGATCGATAAAGACACATCGTCCTATCTGTGCTGCTGGATGAATATCTATCCCAGTTTTCTTTCTTGTGCGATAAGCTATCCATCTTGCTAAATTCTTAAAACCTTTAAGATATAGTTTATGAGTCAAACGATGTCTTCTTAAAGCAATCACACCAGGGTATGTGAAATATATCATTAACTTTGATGGTGCTGCTGGATCATATCTTTTTGCAGCTGCAACATCCCCTCTTGTACACTTAAATATCATCGTTATAAAGTGCTGTCGATAAATATCTCTCACCTGTATCACAAGTGATGACAACAATCCTCTTTCCTTTGTTTTCTTCTAACATTGCAAGTTGTGTTGCTGCATATAATATAGCTCCTGATGAGATCCCTGCAAATACACCTTCAGTTTTTGCATATAACCGAGCTGTTTTGAAAGCATCTTCATTTGATACGGTTATGATCTGATCAATGACTTTCTGATTTAATACATCAGGAACAAATCCTGCACCAATACCTTGAATTTTATGAGGTCCAGGTTTTCCCCCTGATAATACTGGAGAATCTTTGGGTTCAACTGCTACAATCTTTATCTTTGGATTATGTTTTTTTAAAACCTCACCTACGCCTGTTATTGTCCCACCTGTACCTACGCCTGCAACAAAGATATCAACCAATCCATCTGTATCTTCTAAAATTTCAATGGCTGTTGTTTTTCTATGAATTTCAGGATTTGCTAGATTTTCAAATTGCATGGGCATGATATAATTAGGATTTTCTTTTAATAATTGATTCGCTTTTTCAATTGAGCCCTTCATACCTAATGCACCTTCTGTTAAGATGACTGTAGCACCTAAAGCTTTTGCGATTTGTATGCGTTCTTTTGATACGGTTTCTGGCATTGCCAAAATTAATTTGTACCCTTTTGCAGCACAAACAAAAGCTAAACCCACACCTGTGTTACCTGAAGTCGGTTCAACAAATACTGTATCCTTATGAACTAATCCTAAATGTTCAATCGATTCAATCAAAGCAATCGCAAGTCTATCTTTAACACTTGATAAAGGATTATGATGCTCTAGTTTTGCGATAATTTCTGCTTTACTACCTACTAATTTTTCATATCTATTAAGTCTTAACATTGGTGTTTTCCCAATGAGTTCAACGTAATTATTTGCTATTTTCATATGACTCACTCCTATCCTTAATTATTATACTTTTTTAGATCTATGAATGCATGAAATACGACTGCAAAATGCATTATGTTATAATATGTTTGGGTGATATGATGGATATTATGAAATTCGCTTTAGGTGATTATAGAAGTAATTGCTATATCGTTTCAGAAAACAAAAAAGCTTTGGTAATCGATCCTGGTTATGAAAGTGATGAAGTCATCAATTATATCAAAGAAAACCAATTCATCTTGGAAGGCATATATCTCACTCATGGTCATGTTGATCACGTTGGTGGAGTCAAACAGTTAAAAGCTTTATTTGATACAATCGTTTATGCTCCTAAAAAAGATGAAATTTGGTTTCATGTCAATCCATATAACAGGTGGGGCTATGAGATACCCGTAGACATTTGGGTTAATGATATGGATCAACTACACTTCTTTGAAAAAGAGTTTACTGTTTATGAAACACCTGGTCATTCACAAGGATCTACTGTCTTGTATACCGATCAAACATTGTTTTCAGGTGACACTCTATTTTTTCAAAGTATAGGTAGAACCGATATTCCATTTTCTGATTCAATGACAATCTATCAAAGCGTCAAACGGATATACAAACTCTTTGGTGATGATGTTGATGTTTATCCTGGACATGGTAGACCAACAACCATCAGACATGAAAAAAAATACAATCCTTTTGTTAAAGGTTAATAAAGATAAAACTCAACCACTTAGCGGTTGAGTTTTTTTTATTTGTGATTTAATATGGCTAAAGTTTCAAGTGATGATGTGTGGAAAAACATTCGAATCGGATAAACATCCTTAATCTCATATTGCCCTGACAATAATGAAATATCTCTAACTAATGTTTTAACATCACAGGAAAGATAAAATATTTTCTTATAGTTTTGTTTAAGTACGGTTTGAATGAAACTCTCCATTAAACCGTTGCGTGGTGGATCAACAATCAGATAATCTCCATCGAAATGTTTAATCACTTTTTCTGCTTTCTCATCAATAATCTCAACCTGGTCAAATCCATATTTTTCTTTTGCTAATTTTGCCATTGAAGAACTTTCAATATTTGATTCAATCATGATAACTTTTTCCGCTTCTTTTGCAAGATAAAATCCAATACTTCCTACACCACTATATGCATCGATAATTTTTTGTCCAGTCGGAATTTCTTGTTTAATTAATGCATAGGCTTTTTCAATTACAGGAAGATTGATTTGGAAAAAGGATTGATCGCTGATCATCATCTCAATATCGCCAATTGGCTCAGTAATAAGGTTTTCACCATATATAACTATTGACTTCTTTCCTAATATTCTATTGGGATCATCATTGATATTTACAGTGATACCAACAACATTAGTAATCTCTCTAATTTGATTGATCAATTGCTCTCTACCATGAAACAACGGTTTTGTAGCAACAAGTGTCACTAATATTTCTTGTTTCAAATTGGTCCGAAACATCATATATTTGAGTACCTTAGGATTGATAACAGGACGTGATTGAGCTAACATTTTTAGAAGTCTATTGGTCTTTAAATCTGAGAGTATGAACTGGTCAACTGGAATCAGTTTTGTATTATCTGAGTTATATAAACCAAGTGTCAAATGCGATGTGTCCATGACATGAAACACACTTTTATTACGATAATTTTGATCACGATGATCGGTTAATGTTTCATGAACTTCTATATCTAAATTCATAATTTTCTTGAATGTTTCTTGTGTTATTTTCTGTTGCCATCTGAGTTGTTTAACCGGTGAGACGTGAATCAAATCACAACTTCCTAATTCCTTTTCCACAGCTTCTACACGATCTGGACTGGCTTTGACTATTTCTAAAACAACACCTTGACCGTAGTTCTTTTTGATCTGAGTAATTTTTATTTTAGCTTCTTCATCATCTAGCATACCCTTAACAAAAACAACATATCCTTGGTGTTTAACAATACCTTGTCCCTTATAATCTAAGTCTACTGAATGTCCATAAAATATATCACCAACAGTTAACATCATCGTCCTCCTTATAATATTGAGCGAGTCCGCCTTGTGATGTTTCTTTATAGGATGCGTGCATATCAAGCCCAGTTTGATACATGGTCAAAATGACCATATCAAAAGATATTTTTCTTGAGTCTGTCAAAAAGTATGCAAGACCGCATGCGTCTATGGCACGAAGTGCTGCTACTGCATTTCTTTCTATGCATGGTATTTGAACATATCCATTGATTGGATCACATGTCAATCCCAAATGATGCTCAATGGCTATTTCAGCTGCATATTCAACCTGATCCATCGTTAAATTAAAGAGTGTTGCATGCGCTGCAGCTGCCATTGCGCAAGCACTACCTATCTCTGCTTGACAACCAGCAACTGCTCCACTGATTGAAGCATTATGCTTGATTAAATTTCCAATAAGACCTGCAACTGCTAATCCTCTTAAAATACGTTCTTTATCGACTACCTGATGTTTTTCATGCATGTAATACAATACTGATGGCAAGACACCACAAGCACCACAAGTAGGTGCTGTGACAATGATACCACCGCTTGCATTTTCTTCACTAACTGCAAAAGCATATGAGCTTACAAGTCTATTTTCAGTAATCTCTGGAACTTCCTGCTCTGGATTTCTACTGTATAAATCAGGTGCTTTTCTTTTCATTTTTAAAGGACCGGGTAATATTCCCCTTGTTGATATTCCATTGATGATTGAGGTTTTCATCGTCTCCCAAATACCCTCAAGAAATGAATCAAAACCTTCGCCTTCAATCAAAAAGACATAGTCAGCCAAGGATATGCGATGTGAACGACAATAGTTCTTAATTTCTCTAAATGTGTTTAGTGGATAAATGGAAGGTTCCTTCTCTTCTTCACCAACAAAAACAACACGACCTCCACCGACACTTTGGATTTCCTTTTCAATAATCAGATGATGTTCCTTATAACCCTTAACGATCAGTGTATTCGGATGCTTATGAATATCAATTGAAGTCAAAAAAGTCACTTGGCTAGGTGAAATTGATTCTTTGATTGCTTCCTCTGTCAAGTGTCCCTTTCCAGTCAAAGCTAGGGAATTATAAAGAGTGATTTCATAGTAGTCAAGATCTGGAACTTGATCCTTGATGATTTTTACAGCCTTGGCTGGTCCCATAGTGTGTGAGCTTGATGGACCATAACCAACTTGATACAGTGATCGAATGGATAGCATAGTTTGATTTGTTTTTCCTTAGTTTTTAAATTTTGATTTTAAATAATCAACATAGTATTGAGGATTAAAATCTTGTTTTGTAGCAATTTGCAGAATCTGTTTTGGTGTTTTTGTCTTAGCAAATTTGTGAATGTGCTCTTTACACCATGAATTGATTTCTGCTATATTATTTTCTTCAATAGCTTTTTCTACATTGATTTCTTGATTCATGGTTTGATAAATTTGAGCTGCGTAAGCTGAACCTAACGCGTAGGTTGGGAAATATCCGATTGCTCCACCTGACCAGTGGATATCCTGTAGAACACCTTCTTTATTTGTTGTTGGGCGTTTACCTACATATTGTCCCATAAGTTTATTCCATTTTTTTGGAAGATCCTTAACTTTAAGTTTCCCATTAATGAGTTCTTTTTCAATTTCATAACGAACTAAAACGTGAAGTGAGTATGTAAGTTCATCTGCTTCAACACGAATCAGAGAGCGTTTTGCCTGATTGATGTATGAATAGAATTCTTCAACAGGAATATCCTTGAGTTGTTTTGGAAAGCATTCAACGAGTTTTTGGTAATGTGTTTTCCAAAACGCAAATGATCTACCAATCATGTTTTCATACATTCTTGATTGTGACTCATGAATTCCTAAGCTTGTACCTCCATGTAACATCGTATCATCATATTTTGGATCATTTTGCAATTCATAAATACCATGACCCATTTCATGGATGGTAGAGAATATGCTTGAAGCAAGATTATCTTCATAAAAATGAGTGGTTATGCGTGTATCAACACTGCTGACACCTGAAGTAAACGGATGTGCACTTTCTTTTAGCAATCCTTTATTTGTATCATAATTAAAGACATTCAATAAATAATGAGAGAATTCATTTTGTTTATCTTTTGGATAAACAGCTTTGGAAAGTCTTCGATTGAATTTTTGTTTTTCTCTTGAAGTGACCTCAAGGACAAATGGAACAAGTTCTTCTTTCACAGTATTAAAGAAAGTGTCGTATTCTTTGACTCCAAATCCTTCTTCATACATATCAAGCAAAATATCGTAACCCTTCATTTCTGGAGTTTCAAGATATTTAACCAGTTTTTTGTTAAATTGAATGATTTTATCTAGTGTTGGAGCATACATGTCAAAATCATTTTTTTCTTTTGCTTGAGCCCAAATGTGTGAACCCGATTGTGTTAACACTTGATATTCAATCCATTCATCTTTAGGAACTTTCTTGATAATTCTTAAACTTTTGAAATCATTTTTAATTTCAACTTTAAAATCTTCATCTTCTAGTTGATCTAAGTTTTCATAAAGCTTTTCGATAGCCTCAATATATTTTGGATCTGATTCAAGCATATATGCTTCAGTAGCAATCACTTCAAATTGTTTGCTGCGATAATCAACAGATGCTTTTGGTGCTTCAGTCTCTTGATCCCAACTCATTAACCATATGACATATTCGAATGCTTTAAGTTTTTGTCTAGCTTCCTTATATAATTTAATATACTGTTCCATATTCTTCCTTCTTTCTAAAGACTTTTATATTATTATACCATATTGGATATGGTAGATTTTTGACTGTCATGAATTCTTAAATAAATATGATGGTAGCAATGCCAAAATAGATAATTAATGTAACCAAATCATTAATTGTTGTCATGATTGGCCCAGATGCTGCAGATGGGTCAATATGAAAATGATTAAAGATTAAAGGAACTAAAGCTCCCATAGTACCTGCGATAAACATCGATGCAAATACAGAAATAAATACAACAAATGCTACAGTAAAGGGTACTTGATTACCTGTTGGAACAATCGATAAAAAGATTGATACAAAAGCGAATGCAGCTGTTGCTAAAAGTAAACTATTAATAAAGCCTACTGTCATTTCTTTAAAAGCGTGTCTTCTTGCTTTTTTCTTGTCATCTATTTCATCAAGATGTAACCCTAATATGGTAACAGCTAGGGCTTGTGTTCCGATATTTCCTGCCATACCTAAAATGGTTGGTTGAAATAACACGAGAGCAACAACTTCAATAAGTGTCACTTGAAACATTGAAAGAATTGTTGCTATAACCAAATTGAGAATAACGGCAATCAAAAGCCATGGCAATCTTTTTTTAGAACGTTCAAATGCTGATGATGAGGAATCATGATCAGCAATTAATGCCATTTTCTGATAGTCTTCTTCAGAACTTTCAACAATTTCATCAAAAACGTCATCAGCTGTAATGATACCGATAATACGTTTTTTACTATTTAAAACTGGTAAACAGTTTCTATCATAATCCTGAACTGATTCTATTGCCTTCTCAATGGTTTCATACTCATAAATATATTGAATGTCTTCAACCATAACTTCAAAGATTTTCTTCCCACTTCTTGTCATAATTAATTGTCTTAAATCAATCAATCCTACAATTTCTTTCTCATCATTTTCAACAAAGATGGTATCAATATAATCTTGTTCTCTTGAATTTGTGACAATATAGTTTGTAGCTTCTTTAATGGTCATATCTCTTGAAATCGTCAAAAAATCAGTTGACATGATGGATGCTGCGAGATTTTCATTATAGGTCAACAGTAGATGAATTGCTTTTCTTTTAATAGCTGAAAGTAGACTAATGATTGCTTCTCTTTCAGATTCTTCATCAAATTCCTCAATAAAGGCTTTTAGATCATCACTTTCAAGATTTCTTAAAAGTATTTTTTGTTTTGGTATCTCTAACAAATTAAAAAGTTCAGTTTGCTCTTCATGCTCCATCGAGACAAACATCTCACTAAGTTGTGTATTGTCGATTAGATTAATAAATCTCAATCTTTCATCCTTATCAATAGATTCAAATACGATTGCTAAATCGTATCCATGGATGGATTTGAATGTTTTTCTTAATGAATCATCAGAATGCTTAAAATTGATTTTTTTATTCATCTTAGAAACCTCCAAACACAAAAGTTGCCAATCCAAAATAGATTGACAAAGCTGTCATATCAATTAAAGTCGTAATAAATGGTCCAGATGCAACCGCTGGATCAAACTTCAAAAATTTGAGTATCGAAGGAATCGTAATTGCAATGATTGGTGCTATAAAAACTGTCATCCATAAAGATAGTCCAACAACAAAAGCTATCTTTAATGGTTGTTCAGTTGTTGATGTATTAATCGAAGTAAATAAGAATGTTGTTCCAAATGCAATTGAACCAATCACAAATCCATTAATCATGCCTGTTAATATTTCTCTTATTGAATTTTTTACAAACCCTTTTTCATTCGTAGAAAACATCTTTAAAGTGACAGCTAATGTTTGCGTAGCAACATTACCTGCAGAACCAGATATTAAAGGTTGAAAAATGACAAGAATCGCTGCTGCTGTAATGACACTTTCATAATGAGAAGTTATCATCGCAATTGGAACGGATATTGCTAGTAGCAATAATAGCCAAGGCACACGATGAAGAGCAGTTTTAAATGGATTAGCTTCTACTGTCTCAGGCAACCCAGAAAGTCTTTCAAAGTCCTCTTGAGCTTCCTCTTGATAGATATCAAGAGCATCATCTAAGGTCACCATGCCTAATAGTTTGTTTTGATTGTCACAAACAGGCATTTCAAAAATAGCATAGTTATTAATAGCTTCAAGGGTTTGAGTGATAGAATCTGTATCTTTTACGCTTGGGCTATATTCTATGAGTTCAGATATATAACAAGGTGTTTTTGCTTTAATCAGCTTTTTAAGAGATACGATGCCTAAAAAATGTTGTTCCTTATCGGTAACAAATAAAGTATTAATCGATTCAACATCATTTGCTTCTTTGATCACTTTTTTTGTAGCTTCCTTAACTTCCATCTCAGGTGATAATAAAACCATTAAGTTGGTCATTGCGGATCCTGTCTCATCATCGTCATATGAGATTAGTTGAGCCACATCAGAACTTTCACCAAGTGCAGCCAGTAATTCTTCTTGCTCTTCGTCCTCAAGCTCCATAATGATATCAGCAGCATCATCTGGTTCCATCATCTCAACCAATTCTTTTTGTTTGTCAATATCAAAATCAGTTAAGACATCTGCTGCTTCATCAAGCTCTAAATAAGAAACAAGCTCAGCTAACTTTTCGGTTGTTAGTAAGCTAAATACTTTATCTTTTTCTTCATCACTTAATTCAACAAATAGTTCTGCTAAATCATGGGCATGAACATCATTTAAATATTCTTTGATGATTTTATTGCTTTCATTTTGTAATAATTCTTTAAGCATGTTCAAAACCCCTTTCATTGTTTTTACATGACATCTCCAAACAGCATTCTAGCTGTTTTATAGCTCACAATATGTTCTTTATTGTTGTTTTTTATGGTCATGGTTTGATTGAAATCATCTTTTTCAATTATAGTCAATATATCATATAATTTAATATTTTTTTCATTTAAAAAGATTAATAATTCTTTTGAATCCAAAACACGAGTGATTTTAAATCTGTCGCTTATTTGTGTGTCCAAAAGTGCATGGGTCGCTGATGATTCCATGTGACCTTTAAAATCCGGAATCGGATTTCCATGCTGACAATATTTCGGTCGATCTAAATACTCATATAATTTTTCTACGAGTCTTTCACTTGTCGCATGCTCAAGCATCTCAGCATCTTCATGAACAGTTTCCCATGAAAATCCTAATTTCTCTGTTAAAAAGACTTCCCATATGCGATGTGATCGAATCATACGAATAGCGATTTGTTTTCCTTTGTTGGTAAGTGATAATCCCTTATAGGGTATAAAAGTTACCAAATGTTTCGCTTCTAATCTTTTAACCATTTCATTGACACTTTGATCCGTATATCCAAAACGATCAGAAAGCTCATTCGTTTTGATTAAGGGTTGTTTTTTCTCAATAGTCAATTCATAGATTGTTTTTATATAATCCTCTTCAGCTCTATTCATATTTTTCACCTACTTATTTAACCTAATGCAACATCTAAGATCATCATCACAATAAAACCAACCATGACACCAAACGTTGCATAGTGCGCACCTTTAGGTGTCACTTTTTGTTGTGCTTCTGGTATAAGTTCCTCAACAACAACATAAATCATCGCTCCAGCAGCAAAAGCTAATGCATAAGGCAGAATAGGTTGGACATATAAAACTAGAAGTGCACCTAATACACCCGCAATAGGTTCAACTAAACCTGAAGCTTGTCCTAGTAAAAATGCTTTCCATCTGCTCATGCCCTCTTGTCTTAAAGGAATGGACACTGCAGCACCTTCTGGAAAGTTTTGAATACCAATACCTATCGCAAGCCCCATTGCTGATAAAGTGGCTGCGGTAGCATCTCCTGTGACATAATGAACTGCACCAAATGCAACACCAACTGCTAAACCTTCTGGAATATTATGAAGTGTGATGGCAAATACCAAAAGAACAGTTCTTTTAAATCTACTTGGCAAACCTTCTTTATCGTGATTAAATCCAAAGTGCATGTGTGGTACTGTCTTATCTGCAACATATAAAAATAATCCACCTAATCCAAATCCTACTGCGACAACAACCCATGTAACTGAACCCATTTCTTCAGCCATGATAATTGCTGGTGCAAGCAAAGACCAAAAACTTGCTGCAATCATAACTCCCGATGCAAATCCCAACATCAAATTAAACACATTTCTTTCTATGGTCTTGAAGAAGAATACTAAAGCTGCGCCAACAGCTGTTAGTCCCCAAGTGAATAGTGTTCCTAACAATGCCTGTAACCAGACTTCCTGGCCTATAAACCAATTGAGCATTATATTCACCAACTCTTTCTATTTTAAGGTATACCTTAATTCTAAATTAAGTATAACACTATAAAATATAGGAGTCAACCCTATTTGATTAAATGATAAAAAAAAGAGGCCTAAGCCTCTCCACCAATCATTAATGATTCAATATATACGCTTGGACTACCAATACCAGATAATCCAAATTTCAAATCTGATCCTATACCCTTAACATGATTAATCGCATCAAAGAAATTTCCTGAGATGACAATCATCTTGACTGGATGATCGACCTTTCCATTTTTAATTTTGAATCCACTTGCCTGTAAACTGAATTCTCCAGAAACTGTTTTTACACCAGCATGGAGACCAACTAAATCGGTAATATAAACACCATCTTGAATATCTGATATGAGGGTATCAAAATCCTTTTCATGAGGTTCTAAATAGAAATTAGTTGTTGAGATACCACCACGGAATCCATTTCCAGTTGGTTCTTCTTTGAATATTGAAGCTGTTTTTAAATTATGATTAAATCCCTTAAATACGCCATTTTCAACAACATATCTCTTAGAGCAAGCAACACCTTCATCATCGAATCCAGTCTTGAAGTGTGCATCTGGATGTAGTGGATCATCGATCAAGTTAATATCTTTTCCAGCTATTTGCTGATTGACTTTATCCTTAAGGAAAGTCATATTTCTATAAGCTGCTTCACCAGAAAAAATAGATGTGAAGACTTCTAAAATATCTGCAAACATTTCATTTGAGAAAACAACTGGGTATTCTCCTGATTTCATAGAAGTGCCACCTAAGCTAGAAACACCTTTTTTTATGGTTGCTTCAGCCATTTGTTTGGCATCAAATTCATCAAAGTTTTTAGCTAACTTGATATCATATGCAGTCTTAATGTCTTCTTCTTTTTGAAAAACACCAATTGCATAAGCATATGCATATGTATTATGTCTAGATAGATGAAGACCTTTAGAATTGACTAGTGTTGTTTCAGTATCAACTTCTTGATACATAGTAGATTGTACCTGAGTCACAAATGGGTTTGCTAAAATCTGTTGTTCTAAATCTTTGAGTAAATCTATTTTTTTAGTCACTGGTATACTACCAAAATCAAAGAGTTCGTCTTTAACTTCAGGGTATGATTTTGAACCTTCATATATGATTGCAGGTTCTACTACAGTTAATGCTTTTGCATTAGCCTTGAGGGCATCAAGGAGTTGATCTACATGAACATCTGATAAATTTTCGAAACGCACAGTGCTTAATTTATTGTCATAAATGCCACGAATCGTAATGGACTCAACGTCGCTTTGCACATGTTGATCTAATTTGTTTTGATAAACTGATAATTTTAGTGATTTGTTTCTAACAGCAAAAACCTCTAAATCAGTAATCCCTTTTTTTAATCCTAAATCGATCCAATTTTGATACATCACTTCTTACCTCCTGCTCCACCAACGGTCATTGATGATACTCTAATCGTAGGTTGTCCAACATCGACAGGAATACTTCCTGATAAAGAACCACACATACCTTGTCCAAATTCTAAGTTGTCAGATACCTTATCAATCTTAAATAGTACATCTTTCCCGTGTCCAATTAGCATTGCTCCACGAACAGGTCTTGTGAGTTTACCATCTTCAATCATGTAGCCTTCTTGTACTGCAAAATTAAACTCTCCTGTTGCTGGAACTACTGTTCCACCACCAAGTTTTTTAGCAAATAATCCATATTTGGTATCTTTGATAATATCTTCAAATTTATCTTGTCCAGGTGCAATATATGTCGAATTCATTCTTGATGTTGGTGAAAACTTATAAGATTGTCTTCTTCCTGATCCTGTCGGTTCCATCTTCATCTTTCTTGCATTACGATAATCGATCAAATACCCTTTTAAAACACCATTTTCAATTAACAAATTCTTTTGTGTAGGTTTGCCTTCATCATCATAGCTTAATCTGCCCCATGCACCATCAACATCACCATCATCATAAGCAGTTACAATATCAGATCCCACTTTTTGTCCTAATTTACCGACAAATGGAGATAAGCCTTTAGCAACAGCAGTAGCTTCCAAAGGATGTCCACATGCTTCATGGAAGATGACGCCTCCAAATGCATTATGAAGAACAACTGGCATCACTTGAGCAGTCATATCTTCTGCACTTAAGAGTTTAACTGCACTTTCAGCAACTTCATTGGCATAGGCTTTAAAATCAACTTCATCAAAAATCTCAAAGCCCATAAAGCGTCCAGGACCTTCATATGCTTGTTGCATGAGTCCGTTTTCTTGAGCAATAGCAGCTAACATCACGCGTGAATATGTTCTTTTATCATCTTGATACACACCTTCACTATTAGCAATTAATACATATTGTTCAGTCTCTAGTAATTGGCTCAAGGCTTGAACAATCCTTGAATCGTAATTTTTAATTTGATTGGATAAAGCTTGAAGCACTTGTGATTTTTCTTCTACAGGAACCGAATTCATTGGTTTTTTAACGTCATTCTTAAATGGTTTCTTTTCTCCAAGTGGACTAACTTTTGTAAGTTCACCCGAAAATGACGCTCTCAGATTTTTGACAACTGCAAGAATAGAATCGAATGATACATGGTTGGTGAAACCATAAACTTCATCGACACCTTGAATCAATCTTACACCAGCTCCAAATACATTTCCTTGGTCAATGGATGTCACATCTCCACTTGTCACTCTAATAAATGATGATTTTGTGTCCTCTAAAAAGATTTCTGCAAAATCAGCTCCCGTTTGAAGTGCTTCATTCAATAATTCTTGAATTTCTACTTTTTTTAGCATAGCATAACCTCTTTTCTATTGTTTCTATTTTAGATAATCATTTGCTTGATGTCAAACAAATTTATTAACATGTGATTTTTAAGACAATTCAACGTTAAGTGGAACAGTATTTTCTTGCTCATCATACTGCAGTTGATATAAGTGATAATATAATCCTTTATGTTTAAGTAATTCTTGATGTGAGCCTTCTTCTTTGATTTCGCCCTTTTGCATGACTAAAATCTTAGTGCTGTGTTGAATGGTTGATAGTCTATGAGCTACTATCAGCATGGTTGATATATTCATCATTTTTTCTAGTGATTGCTGAATCAATTCTTCAGTTTCACTATCGATATTTGCTGTAGCTTCATCCAAGATCATCAAACTAGGCTTATAGACAAGTGCTCTAGCGAAGCTTATGAGTTGTCGTTGTCCGCTTGAGAAGTTATTACCTCGTTCTAACACCATGTGTTCATAACCATTATTGAGACGATCAATAAATGTATTTGCTCCAACATAATTTGATGCTGCAATCACTTCTTCAGATGTAATTTCTTCATCTCTAAGTGTAATATTTTCTGCAATCGTTCCACTGAATAAGAAGACATCTTGAAGCATTTGACCAATATGTCTTCTAAGAGATGAACGTTTAATCTTTCTAATATCAATACCATCAATCAAGATTTGTCCTTTTTGAATTTCATAATTTCTCACGATCAAACTCAAGATTGTTGTTTTTCCTGAACCGGTTGCACCAACGAAAGCCACTGTATCACCAGGATTAACTTTAAAGCTCACGCCTTTTAAAACCCATTCATCCTTGAGATAATAAAACCATACATCTTTAAATTCAATTCTTCCCGAAAACTCTGTGAGTTCTATTGCATCTTCTACATCCGTTATTTCTGGGTAAGTATCTAAGACATCGAACACTTTTTCAGCTGCAGCGAATCCGCTTTGCATGATATTGAATTGTTCAGCCAATTCTTGAATTGGTTCGAAGAAATCTCTAACATAATAGAAGTATGAGAATAATAACCCAGCAGTGAATGCTGTTGTTAAAACCTCTTGATATCCAATGTATAAAACAATCAGTGTTCCAACCATAGATAAGAAATATATGGTTGGTCTAAATATACCAAAGACTAATATTTCTTGGAGATAACTGTTTCTAAGCTTTTTACTGTATAGATTAAATTCTTTTCGCTTTTTGTCTTGCTGATTAAATATTTGTGTTATTTTCATGCCCGATAGATTCTCAGATAAGAATGCATTTACTTCAGAAAGACTTGCTCTAACTCTACGATAAGATGCTCTTGAGAACTTTCTAAATAGGTAAGCAGCAAATAAAACCACTGGAATAACCATGATGACATAAAGTGTGATCTTGAAATTTAAAATAAATAAGACAACCAATATAGCAATTAAATATAGCACATTTCTAATCAAGTTTACTGCAACAGAAGTATACATTTCAGATATTGTGTTGGTATCATTTGTGACTCTTGTTACCAGTTTGCCAACTGGAACCTGATTGACTTGACCAATTGCCAAGTTTTCAATGTGATTGAAGACATCATTTCTTAAGGTAACAACTGTTTTCTGTCCAACCTTTTGAAGCATGTAGTTCTGATAAAAATTGGTAAAGTTACCTAAGAACATTGCTAATAAGAAAGCTCCACCCATTAAGAGAATATATAAGATTTGTTGATCTCTTGCCATGGTTGTACTGCTTACAATATCGATTGTATAACCAATGAGTAAAGCAGGTAATAATTGAATACCGATACCAACAAACATTAAAATAATAATGAGTAAGAATTCCTTCTTATAAGGCATTGCATAGTTAATCAAACGTTTAATGACTTCTTTGTCACTGCGTTCTCTTGTGTTATCCTTAAAATCCTTCATGATTTGCGCCTCCTTGAACTAGATTTTCTAATGTCTGGCGTTTAACCATATCTCGATATAATTCTGAAGTTTTCATCAAAGTAGCATGACTGCCTACTGCTGAAATTCTTCCTTGATCTAATAAAATGATTTTATCCATCTTTTTGACTGTGGAAATACGATGTGCAATAAAGATGGTTGTCTTACCTTTTCTAATCTTATGGAGATTATTGATGATAGCATCTTCAGTTTTCGTATCAACAGCTGATACTGAATCATCTAGGATTAAGATTTCTGGGTTTTTCGCTAAAGCTCTAGCAATACTAATTCTTTGTTTTTGTCCACCAGAGACAGTAACACCTCGTTCACCTAAAATGGTATTGAACTGTTCTTTAAATTCCATAACATTATCATAAACATCCGCCAATCTTGCTGCTTCTTTAATTTCTTCTTCATCAGGATTTTCATAGGCGAAACCTATGTTGTTTGTGATTGTATCTGAAAATAGGAAGTTATCTTGAGGCACATAACCAATTGTTTGTCTAACGGATCTTAACGTAAGCTTCATGATGTCGTGATCACCAACAAACACGCTATTCTCATCTAAATTGTATATTCTTAAAAACAGGTCAACAAGGCTACTTTTACCACTGCCTGTGCGTCCTAAAATACCGACCATTTCACCTGCTTTGATATCAAATGAAACATCCTTGAGTACTGGTTCTTCACCATCAGGATATTTAAAGGTAAGGTTTTTAACTGAGATGCTTCCTTTTAGGTTATCAATATCTAAAGCATCTTCCTTATCATTAATCTCCACTTCGGTATTTAAAAATTTATCTATGCGTGTCGCACTTGCTTTCGCCTGTGATTGGATTTGAATAAATCTTGATAATGCCATAACTGGCCAAATGAGTGTAAAGAAATAACTGATATACTCTGTGAGCTGTCCTGTCGTCAGACCTGTTCCATCAGTTCTTAGAACGAGGAAACTTCCATACATGATAATCAATAAAATAATTAGATTAAGTGCTAAGCTAATAGCAATATTGACTGAAATAATAAACTTTACAAAAGCCATGTTTTTGTCATATAGATCACCATTTTTTTGGTTGAAATAAATGGCTTCTTTTTTTTCTCTAACAAATGCTTTAATGACAGAGATACCTGAAAAATTTTCTTGGGTGAAATCACTTAGCTTTTCAAATGATTCTTGTCTCTTCTTAAATATCGAAGATATTGATTTTCTAATAAAGACTAGCATAACACCTAAGATTAACATAGGAATAGCTGCGTATAATGTCAATCTTGAATTGAGGCTTGCCATTCTATATAATGCAAATCCCCCAAGCATTAAACCATCTGTCAAAGTAAGGATACCTGGTCCATAAACTTGGCGAACCGCTTCTAAGTCATTGATAAAATATGCCATGAGTCCTCCAACCTTTTCCTGCCCATAATAGCTTTGGGATAATTTGGTTGCGTGAACAAACATAGCATTTCTTAAATTGTATTCAATTCTTCTTGATGCACCAAAAATCGTATATCTCCATAAAAAACGACCAATAGTGATCATTCCTGCAAGAATCGCTATTTGCAGAATAGAATTCTTAATGGCTTGTGTATCTGGAGATGCCGATTTTAATGTGTCAATAATTCCCCCAACTAACTTTGGAATATCGAGTTGAATCCAGTCAACATAGATTAAAACTGCGATACCAACGATAAAGTATAAAGCATACTTGAGGTAATACTTCCTAAAATGCTTTCCAAATAACATGATGTTCTCCTTCGTGACTACAATACTATTATAATACATGAAGTCTAAATAACAATAAAGACGTTTAAAATAAACGCTCTATTGTTATAAAGATTCAATTTTTTTTCAATTTATTCAACAATAATTTTTACATTGTCACCGTCAGCTGATTGGATATTGACAATTTCACCCATGACACCTTGGCTGATCATTTCAATCAATGCATCAATATCTAAGTCTGTATCTTGTAAATTTAACTTGAATTTGTCTGATTTCAATAATTTAGCAAATTCAATTGGAATTTGAACTCTAACAACATCTCCATCCTGAGAATCTACTAAAATCTTTAGCATTCTAAATGGTGCTTTCTTCCCAGGAGTAACAATGGTTTGTTCAGCAAATTTTTCTTCTGATGGACGATCCATTGAACTTAATAATCTTTCTGCATCATCTGCATTGATAACGCCTTTAGCTAGTAAATCTAATATTTTCATTCTTTCTTCTTTTAATTGGTCTTTTGACATTTCATTCACCTTTTCTTTTTTTTAGATTATTTTTTATTTGATTCAATCATTTCTGCAAGACTATGTTCGTTTGTTAAATCGAGTTCTTGATCTTCGATAAGATACAAAACACTATGTACAACATGCTCAGGTTGAGTAGCGTATAATTCACCTAGTTGACTATTGCCTCTGGTTCTTGTATGACTATGTTGTTGATAAAATTGGTTTGGATGGAAAAATGTTTTTCTCATACTATCACCTATTTTTCTTTCTTGAAGATTTCGATTGCATCAGCAACCGTTAATTCTCCTTTTTCAATCTTTTCTAATATGTTTGATTTGTTAACCTTGGGTGTTGATGGTTCTTTTACGATCACTTCATCTTCAAATGGTTCTAATGAATAACCAAGACCTACAATAACATCATCAAGCATCTTCTTAACTGTTGGATAGCTAATATTTAGCTCCTTCTCAATCATCTTGATATTTCCTCTATTTTTAATGAATACTTCGATAAAATAAAGTTTTTCTGTTTCAAGATAATTAAACTTTGATAATGTGAAATCACCTTCAATGGTTGTATCACAATGATCACAATGCAACTTTACAACGTTCAAATCATGTTTGCAAACTGGACAAGTACTGAGTATGGGGTTTACTTTATTTCTTTCTTTCATTTTTTATTTCTCCTTATATGTAGTTTTATTATTTATTATTTTCTTTAGAGAGACTTGACATCATAGTAAGTGAGTAACATATTTTGGTTGAGAGAGTATCTGACATTGTAATTTTTTTCATTATGGGTATTATTGAGATATTTCATTCTTTTATTTTTCATAACTATATTCTCCTTTATATCGTTTTAATGTAAATCTTGACATCATCATGGGTCCTTACATCAACTTTGATTCCATGAAGTGAAACTAACTCTAACAATTCCTTAGGTGCCATTGGGAAATTATCATTGATTGGATCTGAACTGTTTTTGAACTTCCTTGGAACAAACAATTTCACAAGGAAGATTGGTACTGGTAAGAATAATAGAATACTGAGGAAGATTGTTGCACCTTTGCTCTCTGGAACTCTAATTCGAACCTTTACGAAACTTGCTTTTCTTGGTTTTCGTTCCTTTTGAGAATTATATAATAGTTTATATGCTTCTTTAGGTTTTAGTTCATTTTGATTCAATTGATTTAGAACTTCATATTTTGTCATTTTTTGTTTCCTTTTATTGATTTAATTGATTTACAACTTAATTATATTCATTTTCACATCAAATGTCAATACTTTTATTCAAAAAAAGTTAAAAAAATTAATTTTTACCTTAATTTTCTTAATTTTTATCTGTTTTTTCTTGATTTTTTTAATTTTGTTCTATTTTTTTGTTAATTTTTGAGTTATAATATGTTTGAAAAGGAGGTTGATGTAGCCTATGGAAAGATTAATTGAGAGATTTTTACGGTATGTGAAGGTCGATACACAATCAGATCATGATTCAAATACATTCCCATCAACTGAAAAACAAAAGAATTTAAGTAGAGTATTACTCAAAGAATTACAAGGTTTAGGTTTAAAGGCGCATTTAGATGATTACGGGTACGTATACGCTAAAATTAATAAGAATAAGGAAGGCGCGCACGCGATAGGCTTTGTTGCACACGTTGATACTTCTCCTGATGCTCCTGGTAAAGATGTCAATCCAAGAATCATTAAGAAGTATGATGGAAGTGAAATCAAACTTAATGAGAAATTATCCATGAGTCCAGATCATTTTCCTAGTTTAAAAAGAGTTATTGGTGATGATATCATTGTGACTGATGGTAATACATTATTAGGTGCTGATGATAAATGTGGTGTTGCTGAAATCATGGAACTAGCTGAATACTTTGTTGCTCACCCCGAAGAAAAGCACGGAGATATTTTTATATGCTTTACTCCAGATGAAGAAATCGGTAATGGAGCAAACCATTTTGATTATGATTATTTCAAAGCTGATTTTGCTTATACTGCTGATGGCAGTGAAGTAGGTGGTATCGAGTATGAAAACTTCAATGCTGCTGGTGCTAATCTAACTTTTGTTGGTAAGAGTATTCATCCAGGATCCGCTAAGAATAAGTTGATCAATGCACTACATTTAGCTATGGAATTTCATGAAATGCTTCCTAAATTTAAAAATCCAGCTTATACAGAAAATTATGAAGGTTTTAACCATATAACAAATTTAAAGGGTGAAGTGGAAAAAGCAGCTTCACACTATATCATTAGAAATCATGATATGAGCTTATTTAATGAGCAAAAAAAGGAGTTCGAAGTCATTAAAGACTACATGAATCAAAAATATGGATATCAAGCAGTAGAATTAACAATCAAGGATAGTTATTTCAACATGTATGAAGTCATTAAAGATCATATGCACATCATTGAACTTGCTAAGCAAGCAATAAAGAATGTTGGGCTCACACCTCATGCAGAACCCATTAGAGGTGGTACTGATGGCGCTAGATTGACTTATGAAGGATTGTTATGCCCCAATTTAGGTACTGGTGGATATCAATTTCATGGTCGCTTGGAATTTGCATCTATTCAACAAATGCAAAAAGCGGTTCAAATATTAATTGAAGTTGTTCGTTTAGGAGCAAAATAAATAAAAATAAAAAAGAATTCAAATACTTGATTGACAAGTTGAATTCTTTTTTTATTTATTCATATAAACTGATCAAGGGAAATATAATAACACCTAAATAAAAAGTTACTTTCATATATGTAGCAAAATCTTTAAATGGTCTATTGAATAATTTTTTGGTCCAAAGAATG